>JAFTKF010000256.1 GCA_017453405.1 Clostridia bacterium | reverse complement strand
GTCGGGAACAGATACCTATTCCGCTATCTCGGCGGCGCTCGGCTCTCTCAAGGGTCCCCGACACGGTGGTGCGAATATCAAGGTTATGCAGATGTTCGACGATATGAAGGCTGCGATCAATACAAAGGATAAGGCAGCGGTCAAGGATCACCTTGTAAAGCTGCTGGATAAGCAAGCCTTTGATAAAGCCGGTCTTATCTACGGTATGGGGCATGCCGTATATTCTCTTTCTGATCCGAGAGCCGATATTCTGCGCACATATGCCGAGCAGCTTTCCATAGAGAAGGGTCTGCATGATGAGTTTGAATTATATAGAACGGTAGAAGTTCTTGCCCCCGAAATTATCGCAGAAAAGCGGAAAATGTATAAAGGCGTCAGTGCAAATGTAGACTTCTATTCCGGTATGGTCTATAAAATGCTCGGACTTCCTTACGAACTCTTTACCCCGATCTTTGCCGTTGCCAGAATTGCGGGATGGAGTGCGCACCGGATGGAAGAGATACAGAACGCAGGCAAGATCATACGACCTGCGTATATAAACGTAAAAGAAGAAACAGAATACATATCCTTACAGGATAGATGATCGGATTATCGTTCTGTTTTTGGGGGATCACTGTTGTTCGAAATATGAATAGAAAGATCGGTTAAATGGCCTCGTTGTTTGCGATAGAACGGGAAAGTCCGATCAGCGCTCCCGTCAGCCTGTCTGGAAGTACTGTGATGTCTGTTCACACTCGCTGCGGAGGATGGATTCATCAAAAATCAAAATTCAATTGATTAAACAACCACTCCCAACCGACGCTCCGTGCAAAAAGTATTGACAGAAATGGTATAATGTGATATAATGACCTAAATGAAATAATAACAAAGGAACCAGCTGACTGCAGAGGACATTGGTTCCTTTGTGTTTTTGAGGGATCTTTTATGGTTAGAAAAAAGAAATTTACGTTGTCTACGATGCAGATAATATTGCTAAGCTTTCTTGTCACGATCCTGCTTGGAAGCCTGCTTTTGGCATTACCTGTCAGCTCTGCGACAGGCAATGCCGTGCCGTATCTGGATGCGCTGTTCACGGCAACTACCTCAACCTGTGTGACAGGTCTCGTAACGCTCCCTACGGTTTCCGCTTGGAGTACATTTGGGCAGATCGTTATACTGCTTTTGATACAGGTTGGCGGTCTTGGTATCATTACGATCATGTCGGGGATCATGCTTCTCTTGAATAGAAAGATGGGCATCGGAGACAGATTGCTCATTCAAAATGCTTTTGGTCTCAACACGATGGCAGGACTTGCGAGATTCGTCAAGAACGTGCTGATCGGTACGCTGATCATCGAAGGGATCGGTGCTGTACTGTATATGCTCGTGTTCGTTCCGCAATTCGGTGTGAGAGGTATATGGATATCAATTTTCAATTCTGTTTCCGCCTTCTGTAACGCCGGCATTGATATTATCGCTGAAAACAGCCTTTGCAATTATGCAGCCGATCCGCTGATCAATACCGTCACCTCTGCGCTCATCATTCTCGGAGGACTTGGATATATCGTATGGTGGGATGTACTTCGTGTTGTTAAAAGCCGTTCATCAAAGAACAGAAAGATATTCCGGCATCTGACCTTGCACAGTAAGATTGCCATTACCATTACCGCAGGACTCATTCTTGTCGGTGCGATCCTCATATTTATTTTTGAATATACCAACCCGTTGACCATTGGAGAGATGTCTTGGTTCGATAAAATTCAAGTTTCCTTCTTCCAGTCGGTCACTACGAGAACCGCAGGCTTTGCCTCTGTCCCTCAAGGGGATCTGACGAATGCCTCTGCCGCCGTATCCATTATTTTGATGTTGATCGGCGGTTCACCCATAGGAACGGCAGGCGGTATGAAGACCGTAACCATCGCTGTCCTCATTTGCTCGGCATTCGCTACGGTCCGGAATAAAAATAACGCAACTCTGTTTGGACGCCGCATATCCGATGAATCGGTCAAAAAGGCGGTCGCCGTGGTTGTCAACTTTCTCACGATCTGCAGTGTCTCCACCGTACTCCTGATGGCAACGAACAACGTACCGCTTATTGATGCAGTTTATGAAACAGTCAGCGCAACAGCGACCGTCGGTCTTTCAAGGGATTTGACGGGAACACTGAACACAGTTGGAAAGATCATCATTATTGTTACGATGTATTTCGGCAGAGTAGGGCCAATATCGTTGGCTGTCGCTCTCGGAAGCAAAAATGAGAGTCAGAACGTCATATCAGAGCCGACAGAAGAAATCAGTATAGGGTAAAGGAGCAATTCAATGAAAACGAAAAGGACATATGCAGTCTTTGGGCTTGGAAGATACGGTACAGCTGTGGCTCGTGAACTTGTGGAGAACGGTATGGAAATCATAGCGGTCGACATCGATCAAAAGATCGTCAACGACGCAGCAGCATATCTGCCCGTATGCAAGTGCGCTGATGTGACCGATGCCGAGGTCATCTCACGCCTTGGCATTGAAAGCATTGATACGGTCATCGTATGTATGGCAAGCAATCTTGAAGCAAGTGTTATGGCTGTCACACTTTGCAAGGAGGCGGGAGTTAAGACCGTGATCGCAAAATGCGCCAATGAAATGCACCAAAAGATACTGCTCCGCGTCGGTGCGGATCAGGTCATATTTCCGGAAAACGAATCAGGTATCCGACTTGCCAGAAACCTGTTAAGCTCAGGTCTTATTGATATGATCTCTCTGTCTAAGGACGTGTCTATGTTCGAGATCGACGTGAAGGACAAGTGGATAGGAAAAAATTTGATCGAGCTGAACCTGCGTAAGAAATATGGACTCAACATTGTTGCCATCAAAAAGAACGGGAAGGTCAACGTAAATATCGATCCCGAGCAGGTGCTTGATGCGGAAACCACACTGATCGCGATTGCGAATACGGTGAAAATTGGGAAACTGAAATAATATTTATGCACAGAGGGCTGACGAAAGCAATCGCCAGCCCTCAAAATTTGCATCGCAGCAGACAAAGAAAAAATTCACAACTAAATTTAAAAAAACAATTGAAAAGAAAGAGGATCTATGATACAATATATAAGTTAGCAGGTACTAACTGTCATGCCTGCATCCGTTCCTTTGCTGTTTGGTCACTACTCGCGTGAAAGGAAAATGAAATGATCTTTGAAGAAAATACAGAAGCATCACTAATAAAAGAATACGCATTCAATAACGAAACGGGTGATGCTAAGATAACCATTTACCGTATATTCCCCGGTATTGAGGTAGCGTTTGTTTCGGTACATATGGATCACTTCGATTTTGTTGAAGCCGAAAAGGAAAGGGATGATCGTTACGTCGGCTTTCATTATTGCAAGGAAGGTCGCATCGAGCAAGAGGTGGACGGAGAGTTTTTCTATCTGATGCCCGGCGATTGTTCGATAGTGATAAGGGATAAGCATTACAAAAAATTCAGCCTTCCGATGAAGCATTATCACGGAATCGGCATCGGGATCGACACTGATATTGCCGAGGAGCATTTTTCTGCGTTTTTGCAGGATCACCGTATCACCCCCGCACAGGTGGCAAAACGAATTTGCGGCGAACATCATTCTGCCATTCTTCGCTGTGATCTTTCTCTTGGAAAAATATTTGAGGATTGCTATTCCATTCCCGAGGAACAACGGCTTGATTATCTTAAGATCAAAATGTTAGAACTTCTTTATGTGCTTCACAATGCCAAAATGGACGATGCTCATATTGAGGAAACGACTGTCCCTCGTTCTCAGGTCGCGCTGGTCAAGCGGATCGCAAGCTATATTTCGGAGAATATCAATGAAAAAATAACGGTCAAGGAGCTGACCGGAAAATTCAGCGTGTCCGATACCTATCTGCAGAATTCCTTCCGTTTGGTCTACGGTATGCCCGTGATCTCATTTATTCGTGCACAGAAGATGCAATGTGCCGCGCAAGTGCTCATTCACACTGAGCGCAGCGTGGACGATATTGCGGAGGAATTCGGATATAACAATGAAAGTAAATTCTCGGCGGTATTCAAAAAAATTATGGGAGATACACCAAGCATATATCGCAAAGAACATTCAAAAGTCAAAATTCTGTAATCAATCGAACACTCCATTGTTGCTTTTTGGAGTGTTCTTTTTTGTTTTGGAGCATAACAAAAATGTTCTGGGATGTCCATTTCCTTTTGGGCTGATTTTATATTGTTTTGGAGCAGTAAAAGGTTGTTGCGGTAATTGGAGTATGCAGAATATTATGGTATAATATGTCCGATTCAGGTTTACCGAATTATTTTTTTCAACCACACGTTAGCCTCCGCTAACTGTATGGAGGTGTTTTACATAAAAAAGCATTTATCAACTGTTATTTTGGGAAGTCTATTGTTTGTTACCGCGGTGATCTCTCTGTTTATCGGTGTACTTGATCTTAACATCGGCGCGCTGTTCTCAGGAGATAGTGAGGACTTGCAGATATTCCTTCTGTCAAGGCTGCCGCGTTTGCTTGCCATACTCTGTACCGGGATCGGTATGAGCGTTGCGGGACTGATCATGCAGCAGCTTTGCATGAATAAGTTTGTTTCTCCGACCACGGGAGCCACCATTCAGTCGGCGCAGTTTGGAATTGCTCTTGCAATGGTGTTCTTTCCAACGATGGGACTCTTTACAAGAACGATTTTTGCCTTCATTTTTGCGGTTGCCGGAACGATC
>JAFTKF010000255.1 GCA_017453405.1 Clostridia bacterium | reverse complement strand
TCTTATAGCCCTCGGGCAGACGGGTGATGAAGTCGTCCGCGCCCGCAAGGCGTGCGGCGGCGATGCATTCCTCGTCGGTGGCATCCAGTCTGCCATAGCGGATATTGTCGATCACACTACCGCTGAACAGGTTGGTTTCCTGCAATACGATACCGAGCGAGCGGCGCAGATCGTCTTTTTTGATCTTGTTGATGTTAATGCCGTCATAGCGGATCTTGCCGTCGGCAATGTCATAAAAGCGGTTCAGAAGATTGGTAATGGTGGTTTTGCCCGCACCGGTTGCGCCCACGAAGGCGACCTTCTGACCAGGCTTGGCGTATACCGAGACATTATGCAGGACATCCTTGCCCTTTTCATAGCCGAAGTCCACATCAAAGAGGCGAACATCGCCTTCCAGCTTGGTATAGGTCAGCGTGCCGTCCGAATGGGGATGCTTCCACGCCCAAGTGTGGGTGTGGCGGTCGGTTTCCTTCATACTGCCGTCGGGCAGAATGTCGACATTGACCAAGGTGACATAGCCGTCGTCAGGCTCTTTTTCTTCATCCATCAGGGCGAAGACACGCGACGCGCCCGCAAGACCCATAACGATCGAGTTGATCTGCTGAGAGAAGGTGTTGACCTGACCGGTAAACTGCTTGGTCATCGACAAAAAGGGAATGAGCATCGATACTTCAAAGGTGGGGAAATTGCCGATGGCGAGATTGGGGAAGCCCTCACGCAGAACGAAGAAACCGCCGATGATCGCGGTGATCACGTAAATGATATTGCCGATGTTCATAATGATCGGGCCTAAGAGGTTGGCATAGGCGTGTGCGCGGGTACTGTCCTCGCAAAGTGCGGTGTTGATGGTGTCGAAATCCGCCTGCGCGGCATCCTCGTGGCAGAAGACCTTGACGACCTTCTGACCGTTCATCATTTCCTGCACGAAGCCTTCGGTCTTACCGATGGCGATCTGTTGGCGCATAAAGTATTTTGCCGAGCCGCCGCCGATCTTTTTCGAGACAAAGACCATCACAACAACACCTGCAAGAATGACGAGGGTCATCCAGACACTGAAATAGAGCATAATGCCCAGTACCGTAGAGGCAATGGCAATCGAAGAGAGAAGCGAGGGGATCGACTGCGAAACAAGCTGGCGCAGGGTGTCGATGTCGTTGGTGTAGTAGGACATAATATCGCCGTGCTTGTTGGTGTCGAAATAGCGGATGGGAAGATCCTGCAGACCGTCAAACATACGGCGGCGCAGCTTGCAAAGAAAGCCCTGCGTGATATAAGCGCCAAGCTGATTGAAGACGGTGGTGGAGAGAAGCGCAAGCAGATAGAGGCAGGCAAGGGTTATGATATTGGGCAAAATGGCTTCCTTTGCCACCTCCCACGGCTGACTGTTGTCAACGGCAAAGGTGATACCCTCTACCACCTTTTGCACAAAGAGCGCGGGCATTGCCGAGATCGCGGCAGAAAAGAGAATACAGAAAAGCTCGATCGGAACGAGAACGGGATAGGCTTGGAAGAGGAATTTCAACACTCTGCCGAGACAGTTGAAATTCATTTTGGGGCGTTTTTTCATTTCGGGCTTAGTCATTGGTAGCATCCCCCTTCTTTTGCGAGTCATAGACCTCACGGTAGATCGCGCTGTTTTGATACAGCTCGCTGTGTGTGCCTTGCGCGGCGATCTTGCCGTTGTCAAGAACGAGGATCAGATCGGCATCCTCCACCGAAGCCACACGCTGTGCGATGATGATCTTGGTGGTTTCGGGAATGAAATCCTTGAAGCCACGGCGGATGAAAGCATCGGTTTTGGTATCGACCGCCGAGGTCGAGTCGTCGAGGATCAGGATCTTGGGCTTGGCAAGCAGGGCACGCGCAATGCAAAGGCGCTGCTTCTGACCGCCCGATACATTGGTGCCGCCTTGTTCGATCTTGGTGTCATAGCCGTCGGCAAAGCCCATCACGAAATCGTGTGCCTGCGCCAGCTTGCAGGCTTCGATCAATTCCTCGTCGGTGGCGTTTTCGTTGCCCCAACGGAGATTGTCTTTGATCGTGCCCGAGAAGAGAAGGTTTTTCTGCAGTACCATTGCGACCGAGTGGCGCAGGGTATCGAGATCATAGTCTTTGACATTGATGCCCCCTACCAGCACTTCGCCTTCGGTGGTATCGTACAGACGGGGAATGAGCTGAACCAGTGTGGTCTTGCCCGCACCCGTACCGCCGAGAATACCGACGGTCATACCGCTTTTAATATGGAGATCCACGTTTTCCAGCGAATGGCGTTCGGCGGTGGCGGAATATTTGAAGGATACGCCGTTAAAATCGATTCTGCCGTCCTTCACCTCTTTGACGGCGTTTTCGGGAGAGGTCAGGGCGCTCTCTTCACAAAGCACCTCGTCGATGCGGCGCATCGATTCTGCAGACATCGTCAGCATCACATAGATCATCGAGAGCATCATCAGACTCATCAGCACCTGCATACCGTAGTTCAGCATCATCTGGATCTGACCGACACCGATGTCGGGACCTGTGCCCGTGATGATGAATTTCGAAGCAAAGAAGAGGATGAATACCATATTGAAGTACATACAGAGATTCATCAGAGGACCGTTGAGCGCGACAATGCGCTCTGCCATGACAAAGTCGCGGCGAATATTTTCGGCGGCAGCGCCGAATTTTTCCTTTTCATATTCCTCACGCGAAAAGCCCTTGACCACACGCATACCGCGCACGTTTTCTTCGATCGATTCGTTGAGCTTGTCGTATTTTTTGAATACGCGGCGGAAGGCAGGCATAGCGAAGCGTGCCACCGTCAGAAGCCCGAAGGCAAGGATCGGGATCACGACAACAAAGGTCAGCGCAAGCGCGCCGCCGTTCCAGAATGCCATAATGATCGAGAAGATCAGAAGAAGGGGCGAGCGGATCGCGGTACGGATCAGCATCATAAACGACATTTGCACATTGGCAACGTCGGTCGTCATACGGGTGACGAGGGATGTAGAAGAAAATTTGTCGATATTTTCAAAGGAATAGCTTTGAATTTTTTCGAAAAGATCGTGGCGCAGATTCTTGGCAAAGCCTGCCGATGCCTTGGCACAGGCATAGCCCGCAATACCGCCGCAGGACAGCGAGGCGATCGCCATCACGATCAAAAGAATGCCGCGTGAGAGGAGAAGGGTCTTGTCGGCGCTTCCTTCTTCAATGGCATTGATCAGATCGGCTGTGATCTTGGGAATGAATACTTCAATGACCGCTTCCATCGTGATAAAGATCAACGTGATGAAGGCGGGCTTTTTGTATTCGCGCACACAACCGAGAAGTCGTTTGAACATAGCATTCGTCCTTTCTGAGATTGTATTAACCTTACTATTATAAAGCTTTTATGTGGGAATTTTGTGTCCTTTTTGTGAATGAGATGTAAACAATTTCATCCGTGCCAAAATGACATCATAAGTAAATGTAAACAAAATGAAAACAATCCGAGAAAGGCGTAACAATGTGGCAAAAAAATCCGTCTATATAGATGAGGGGCAGCAGAACGAATTGTAAATAAAGTGTGAATACTTGAAATTTCTTGTTGAAATTTTGGATAAACATCGTCTATATTAGTAAGAGGGATGAATATCCCCAAAATCGAAAGGAGTGTTTAGCGTGAAAAATGATTTTTTGTGCGCGTTTGGAGGCTTTCACTGCTTTGCGATAGCAATTTTGTTTCGTAAAACTTTCTACGATTTCCCTCAAATAATGTTTTTTACGAAAAAATACCTGTATCCGAGTTCTCACTGTTCACGCAACAGCCCGCTTCTCTTTCGCCATCCTTGGCGTATGGGCTGTAACCTCATACGCCCTCCCATCACACACCAAGCAACAAATAACTGTATAAGGGAGTATATTTATGAAAGAACAAAGAAATCAAAAGTGGCAGTGCCATTTATGGTGCATTTTGATAGCCGTTCTTCTCTCGTTTAGTCTTTTGTCTTTTCCTGTGACGGCACTTGTTCCCGATACGACGGGGGAGGACTATGAGGAATTGACCGATCCAACACTGACGGAGGAGTTTATTTCCTCAGAAACCATTATTGGCGGCGAAACAGCAGAACTGCAGGCAGATGAGATCGTTACCTCATCCTATCTTTCCGATGGGGTATATGCCTTCCGTAATATCGGAAACGGAAATTTATGGATGGACCTCGAACGGAACAATATCAGTTCCTCAGCGCATATCCAGCAGTATTACAGCGAAACCCCGCCGACCGAGAGTTTTTCAAAAGCGATGCTCTTCAAAATCACGCGCATAGGTACGACGAATCGGTATGTGGTGCGGCTGATGATGAATAATCTTCTGACCTTCGATTTTGATGGAACATCGGTGAAAACCAAACGGATTCCGGCAAACGATGCCGAGGTGGATATCAATGATCTGATCTGTATTACCTATACGGCATCGGGGTATTCCTTGCGCCCGTATGATTCGAGTAACTATATCTGTGCCAACAACACGACGGCATCGGGATTGGCAGGTGCGCCCGATTCCTATCTGATCGCAAGTACACTGTCGGTTGCCGGAAATTGCGGCAGATGGGAAATACACCAATATACCGGAACGGCTCGCTCCGGCTTTTCAGCAGGGTCAAGTCCCAATTTAAATGACGGTTTGACAGTAGGCGAGACGAGCCGCGTGAGCGTGTATGCCTGGTCGACAACTGTCGGTGCGAATCACCCCTCACTGGAGGTGACATCCGCCTTCAGCACACGCGCCTCTGTTACAGCAATTGATAGCGCAACGGACTTTTCGACACAATTTGATGTCAAAGCACTGAAGGCTGGTCGATTTGAATTCTGCTATCGTATCAAGAGTGCAAGCGGTACGAATGTCTATTCCTACTACCAGATGCAGATGGCAATTCCCGACATAGATACAGGGTCGTTTTACATTCAGAACGGAACGACGGGGCAATATATGGATGTAGAAGGACCGTCTACGGCGGAGGGCGCGATTATACAGCAGTGGACGTTCAGTACTGCCACACAAAAGCAGTGGACAATTGCGTCGGCAGGTAGCGGATATTATACGATCAAATCAAATTACAGCAACAAATATGTGGGTGTTGATTCGTCGGATACTACCTCTGTTAAACAATACAGTACGGTGAACGACTATACCAAGTGGTTCTTCTATGAAACGAACAGCGGCAGATATTCAATCAACAATAAGGCGCTTGGCGTATCCTATGTCCTTGCCACACCATCCGATACCAGCAGTACGGGTATCAATCTGACAACGGCAATTTATTCCAACGATACCAGCTATCGCGATGAGTGGATGCTTTATAGTACGACATATCGTATTGTGAATTATTATGATGTTTCTTTAATTAATAATACAGCTTATGTTCAGGCAATTAAGCAAGCTAATGAATATGTTTCATCTGTGCTAAAATCATTGTTTAATGTAGATTTAATTATGGAAGGGTCTGCAG
>JAFTKF010000023.1 GCA_017453405.1 Clostridia bacterium | reverse complement strand
GGACAAAGAGCAAAATATTCGAGGCTGTTATCGATTTCGGGGAAATGATGCTTTCAAGACCCATTTCGGTATAGAAATTCACGTAAGAAAGCTCCTTGATCAACGAAATCACCTTCGGGACTTTGCAGGTCTTGGCATAGATCGACAGAATGGCATTCAGCTCATCACGGTCAAGCAGCGACAAAAAAGCATCCGCCGATTCGATGCCCGCCTCAAGCAGTACCTCCTGCTTCGTGCCGTCGTCGTGCACAACGGTACAGTTGAAATCCTCGCTGAGCGCATAACAAAGCTCGCGGTTTTCCTCAACGACCGTGGAATCGATCTTACTGCGCGCCAAAAGCGATTCCAGATAATATGTCACCCTGCCGCCCCCTACGATCAGAAGATCGCGGATCGGTTGCTTGAAGACACCGATCGCCTTGAAAAGACGGGTCAATTCGCCGTCAGGCGCGGTCACGCCGATCACATCCCCTGCCTTCAGCACAAAATCACCCGAGGGACTGTACATTTTGTCGTCACGCAGAACGCCGCAAACTAAGAATTGGCATTTCAGCGCCGAGCGCAGCATACTCAGGGGCTTATTACAGATCGGGGAATCGGCAGGCAAGGGAAATTCCACAAGCTCGACCTTGCCGCGATAAAAGGTTTCTACCTTGGCGGCAGAGGGATAGCGGAGCATACGGTACAGTGCTTCCGCGGCGGCAAGCTCGGGATTGATGGTCATCGACAAATTCATATCCTGCTGCATCAACTGCATCAGTTCGGAATATTCGGGATTTCTCACACGGGCAACCGTGTTCTGTGCGCCCAGCTTGCGCGCGGCGGCACAGCAGAGAATGTTGATCTCATCACTGGAGGTCACCGCGATCACAAGATCGCTTTTTCCCGCATCTGCCTTATTCAGAACCGAAACATCCGCACCGTTTCCCACAACACCGTACACGTCACAGACATTGGAAAGCTCGGTGATATTGGAAAGCTCGGTATCGACAACGGTGATGTCGTGATGCTCTTCGGAAAGCTGCATCGTAATCGCAGAGCCAACCGTGCCTCCGCCAACAATAACAATTTTCATACTACTCACCCTTTTGGGAATTGTGGGTGGTTTTGCACAGCAAAACCGACACGGCAAAATAGCGAACGCCACAATTTCCGCGTGAAAGTATTTTCACGCATTCTTTTCATTTTCATAAGTGGGCATTGTACCCATATCGGTATTATACCCCTTTTGCGAATAAATTGCAAGGCTTTTGCTAACTTTCAGCACTCTCGGTTATCGGGAATATGTATTTTGTACACATTTTCGTCGTCTCATTGCATTTTATTGTGTACTTTTGACAAATCTTTCCTGCCTGTACCGCACCCCGCCGAACCGACACCCCTTCCGACTCCCGAAAAAAACCGAAAAATATCGGAAAACGCCCTTGACAATTCTGTGTTATATGTTATAATTTTTCTATAGCATATGTTATATCCTGCTACAGGAAAGGAATTTCTATGGATATCAGTAAATTACTTAAAGATGTCAGACAGCGCCTTCAGATGGGGCAGGTAGAGCTTGCCGAAGCACTCGGCGTCAGCTTTGCCACCGTCAACCGCTGGGAAAACGGACATTTTAAGCCAACCCCCGTCGCACTCCGCGCACTGAAGCAATTCTGCCGTGAAAAGGGAATCGATTATGCCCAATACGACGAAACCGAGGTTCAGACCCTTGCTGTTGATCTCGTGCTCTATTGCGCCAAACCCCGCGGTGAGCTTTGCGACGAGCTTTTTCTGGATGATTATACGGAAGCCTCTGCGATCGCAGCCGAGGAAGGCTGTCTCATTGAGGCAAGCCTTCAAATGGAGGAAGCGAAAGTTGCCACCCTGTCCAGTGCCGCCGACTTCCTTTTTTATAATGCCTTTTTCCGCAAGATGCTCACCGAGGCGGATGCACCCGCCCGTTTTGAGCGCTATACCAAGCTGAAGGAAAGCTGTGATCTGATCGTGACCTACGGCATCACACGCGATCTTTCCGCCCTGCTTGCCCGTTTCTATCGCGGCGAGATCACCGACCGTGCCCTTGGCGCGTGTCTGTCGCTCTATACCGCAGGGCAGGGCTATCTGCTTGTCAGCGAGCGCGCCCGTGCTTCGCTCGTTCTGCGCCACACCTATGCCACCGACAAGGCGCAGGGGGAAGACAGCGACATTGCCGAGGTCTTGAAGAAATACCGCCGCGAGGGCTATTATTTTGACGAGATCGTCGACACCGAAAAGGACCGCCGCCGCTGACACCTCATCTCACACATACCGTTACCAAGAAAGGAGATCGCCATGGCAAAAAAAACTGTGAGCATTCAGCAAAGCTTTGACACCTTCGCAAGCAGACTGCTCGACCAGAGCCGTTCCAACCGAATGATCCACTATCGCACCTCAGCAAGGCAGACGCTGGATCTTATTGATCCTTCCCCGAGCGACTTGTTCGAAGCCATTGTCACGCGTGGCAGGGAGCTGAGCTTCCGCCGCCCGATCGACCGCAAAAGTGCCCCCCGTACCTACACACTGCTCAGTCTTTTGTCGGCACTGAACCATCCGGTTGAAGTCACCGTTGGCGATATCGGGTATCGGGGTGACTATCAGAAGGCATTCGATGCCCTCACCCATATGCGCCGCCGCAACCGTCTGGCGCACGAGGAGCAGGGCTGTCATATTTTATACCTCGTTTTCGGATTTGTCATCTGGCAGGACGGAAAACGCAGTCAGGACGGAAATCTCCGTGTCAAATCCCCCCTTCTTCTCGTTCCCGTGACCCTGAATCAAACCCACCCGAGCGCACCCTTCACGGTCAAAAAGACCGATGACGATATCGTGGTCAACCCCGCACTTGCCTTTATGCTCGAAAAAAACGGCATCAGCCTGCCTGCCTTCGACGAGGGCAACGAAACGCTTGCCGAATATTTTGAAACGATCGAGCTGATGGCAGAGGAGCACGGCTGGGAGATCGTGAAAAGCACGAGCATCGGACTTTTGTCCTTCCAGAAGATCAGTATGTATAAGGATCTTGAAGCCCACCGCGAGGAGCTTTTGAAAAACCGCTTTCTTCGCGCGCTGGCAAATGACAAGGATGCCTTTGATCCCTTGCCGACGATCGATCCCGACAGCGAATCCTATCAGCGTACCGCGCGTGTACTCAGCGCGGACTCCAGTCAGATGCAAGCCATCCTCGCCGCACGCGCGGGCTACAGCTTCGTGATGGAAGGTCCTCCCGGCACGGGCAAGAGCCAGACCATTGCCAATATCATTGCCGATGCCCTCTTAAGTGGCAAAAAGGTCCTCTTTGTTTCCAGCAAAAACGCCGCCCTGCAGGTGGTCTATCGCCGTCTTGAGGAAACGGGGCTTGCTCCCTTTTGCCTCGATATCCACAATCACAAGGCAAATAAGGTATCGATCCTTCAGGATATTGAAAAGACCTTAACCATCCGTGCTATGCCATTAAGCGAAAAGGAACGGCTTGCCCTGCACGAGCTTGACGAATTGCGCGACGAATTCAACCGCTATGCCGAGGCTGTGCACACGTCGCTCGACTGCTATCCCATCACCCCGTATCTTCTCGCAAGTGCGCTTTCGGAGCTTTTTGAAGTTCCCACCCTGCCTTTATCAAAGCTTCCCGCAAGCGAAGCCGAATTTTTCCACAATCTGCGCCTTGCCGCCCATTATGACACTGCCAAGCGCGAATACCTGAGAGAAAAGGGAACAATCCCTCACGCCTTATGCGGACTTCTCGTCTATGAGACCGATGCCATCACCATACTTCAGGAAGCGGCGATCACACTGGGAAATGCCCTTGTGACCCTTTCGCGGATCGGAAAAACACACGGCATCCGTCTTGACGCCTTACCCTTCAGCACGCTCTTTGAAACCGCCTCTCTCTTTGCTGCCATTGACACCCTGCCGCCAAGCTGTCGCAGTCTGCTTTCGGGGGATTCCTCCAAAGAGCTTTGCGACACCCTCAGAAGCTACCTTGCTCTGGGCAAGGAAAAGGAAGCGCTGGAAGAGACGGTCGAAGCGCTTGCTAACGAGAGCATTTATGCCTTTTCTCCCGAGGAATATCACCTGACCTGCCGCAGTCACACGGTAGTTGCCGCACGTGACCCCGTGGTGGTTGCCCTGATAGGCAACCGCAGGTTGACATCTCTTGACCGAGATACCATTCTTCGCGCGACCCAAACCGCCTGCGCGATGGCAGAGGAGGCACACCGCCTTACCGAAGCTGTGCGCCGTTTCGGCACGGCGTGCCATATGCCGCTTGCCGCGGACTTTGCTTCTCTTGAAGCACTGCTTCCGTATCTTGCCTATATCGGTGAGGATGCTGTCATCCCCTCGCGCTGGTACAGCCGTGATACGGCGCGTGATCTTGCACTTCTTCGTGACGCCCGTTTTTCTGCCGAAGCCATCAAGACGCTTGAAAACAAGCTGGTCACGCACTGGCAGCCGAATGTTTTTGAAATCGATTGGCAACGCCTCAAAAACGCCTTTCAATATATGCCCACGCTCGCGCGGATCGGCTTTTTTGCCTCCGGTCAGCAGCGCGAGATCCGCCGTTTGCTGAAAACCTATACCTTAAAACCGCACAACCCCACCGATGATGAGATCAGCGCACTGTTTGACGATCTGGAAGCGCTCGACCTTGCCAAAAAGCAGTTTTTGCGCCACGAAGCCTTTCTGCGCAATCTTGCGGCAACAGCCTACCGCGGTGCTCATACCGATTTTGATACCCTTGAAAAAAATCTTTCTGTCTGCGCGGGACTGAAAACGGTTGCCACCGTCCCCCCCGCACCGATCGATGCCTATTTTAACACCCAGACCGTCTTCCGCAAGTCTTCTGAGGCAGTTACCGCTCTTCGCGAGCTGAGTGATGCGCTGGAAGGACTGAAATCTCTCTTGTCCCCCTATCCGACCCTCTTTGCCACGCTGAAAAACGCAAATGCCGCCGCGGTTTCGCTGAATCGGGCATACACGCTGTTGAACGCCTACGAAACACTCGACAAGAGCCTGACCTCTCATCTGAAACGGGAGCTCAGTGCAGTTGAGCGCGACCGTCTGCTTGCCGATCTCAGCCGCCGTCACGCCATTTTGAAGGAGCAGAAGGCACTGGAAGACAAAATTGCCGCAACTGTCGGTGACAAACGCCTGCCCATCGCCGACCTGATCGCGGCGCTGACACCGCTTTCCACCCTTCTCAGCCTGCGCGAACAGGACGGCGCACTGTATCGCACAGTCCTCGCACTGTGCGGCGAAAAACGAAGCACCGCAAAGGGACTCAGCGAGGCACTTGTGCAAGTGTCAGAGTCGGCAGAACACGCCTTTACGGTTCTCGACGATGCCTACCCCGCACGAAACCTTCGCGCTTCGACGGTTGGTGAGCTGCGCAAGCTTGTCACTGCCCTCTTGGAATCGCTGTCCGACCTACGCGACTACGCCCCTGTCGCACGCGCCTTTTTTGCACTGCACACCGCAGGGCTTTCGGAATTCGTTGCCGATTACGAAGAAAAAGCCCTCAGCGAACATCTTGAAAACGTCCTCAAAAAAAGCACCTATGAAGCGCTGTACGACCGTGTCAGGGACGAGCGCGAGATTTTGAAAAGCTTCTCCCGAAAGAAACAGAGCGAGCGTATGGCACGCTTTGCTGCGCTGGACGAAAAATCTCTTGCCATCGCGCGCCGCAATGTCCGCTATGAGGTTGCCAAGCGCATTCCGCAAGGCGAGCGCAACTGGCGCGGCAAGGATGAACTGACCATTTTCGAAGATGAACGGCAGAAAAAACGCCATATGCCCTTGCGCAAGCTGTTTTCCCAGATCCCCCAACTGTTACTGACCCTGAAGCCCTGCTTTATGATGTCCCCCCTTTCGGTTTCCTATTTTCTTGAGCGCGATGCGTATACCTTTGATCTTGTGATCTTCGACGAGGCATCTCAGCTCTTCCCCGAGGATGCCATCGGCGCGATCCGCCGCAGTAAGCAGATCATCGTGGCAGGCGACTCCAAACAGCTCCCCCCAACCGACTTTTTCTCTGCCAAAAACGACAGCGATGAGGACGAGGAGGACGAGGAGGAGGAAAGCGGCAAAATTATGACCTCGATCCTTGAAAACGCGCGTGAGGTAATGCCCTGCCATATGCTCCGTTGGCATTACCGCAGTAATTTTGAATCCCTGATCGCGTTTTCCAACCATACGATCTATCAAAGCAAGCTGGTAACCTTCCCCTCGCCCAATGACGACTGTGTCGACTGCGGTGTGGAATACATCTATGTACCAAACGGCGTGTATGAGCCCAAGGAGGGCAGAAACCGAAAGGAAGCCGATGCCTGCGTCAGAGAGCTGGAAAAGCACATTCTCACGCATCCCGACCACAGTCTCGGTATCATTGCCTTCGGTAAAAAGCAACAGCGTGCCATCGAAAACGCCGTTACCGACTTCCGCATTGCCCATCCCGAATACGAAGCCTTCTTCGCGGAAGGAAAGGACGAGCCCTTCTTTATCAAGAACCTTGAAAATGTGCAGGGCGACGAACGCGACACCGTCATTTTCTCGATCGGCTACGGCAAAAACGCCAAAGGGCGCTTTTCGCTCAATCTCGGTCCTCTCACAAAAGAGGGGGGCGAGCGCCGTCTGAATGTTGCCATCACGCGTGCCAAGTACAATATCAAGCTGATCGGCTCGGTACAGCTTTCGGATTTCGATCTCTCCCGCACCGAATCGGCAGGTGTGAAGCTCTTATATCGCTATATCGACTACGCCCTTCACAAAAGCGGTGTACCGGGTCTTGAAAACACCGAACCCTTTGAAACAAACGACACCTTCTTACAAACGGTGTGCGAGAAGCTGACAGCACAGGGCTATACCGTGAAAAAGCATCTCGGTACATCCGACTGCCGTGTGGATCTTGCGGTGTATCATCCTTTCTATAAAAATGCGATCGCCGCTTTGATGACCGACGGCAATTCCTATCGCACAGCCCCTTGTGCGCGTGACCGCGAGCATCTTCGCTACAGCGTGCTTCGCCGTATGGGCTGGCGTGTCTATCACCTCTTCGCAGGCGAATGGGCAAAGCACGCCTTACAGGAGGAAGAAGCGCTTCTTGCCTTTTTAAAAGAAGCAACCGAGGCACAAAACGAACTGGAAAGCACGCTGGTCAGCACCGTTTCTCTGCCATCGGGCACGAGTGACGGCGACAGTGACGACGAAATTCCCGCCGATGACATCCCCTCAGCTACCGAAGATGCCGGCGATGATCAGGATGGCGCAACCAACAGTTGCCACGACACGCCCTACGGCTTTTCCTATTACCGTGAGGCAGACTGCTTCCGCGCACCCATTCGCAACCCTTCCGACAAGGACGGCGTAATTGCCGACCGTATGCGCTATCTTGTCGAAAAGGAAGAGCCGATCGCCAAGGATGTTCTCTTCCGCCGCCTTGCCCCCACCTTCCGCACGGGCAGATTGACCGAAACGGTCAAAAAAACGCTCCACCGTGTGCTGGAGGCACTTCTTGACAAGGGCGAGCTTTACGAGATCTCCGAAAACTTTTTCACAATTTCCGAAAATTCCCCCATTACCGTGCGCATTCCCGCCCCCGGCTCACCTCCCCGCAGTCTTGACGAGGTTGCCACTGCCGAGCTTGCTCAGGCAATGCTCACCGTGATCAAGGATACCTTCGGGGTCACCCCGAACGCCCTCTTTCAGGAGGTCATTCGGCTGTTCGGCTACGAGCGGATGAGCGCGCGCCTGACCTCCCACTGCGATCGGGCGCTTTACACCCTTCTGATGCGCGAAGAAGTCGTGGCAATCGACGGCACGATCCGACTCCGCACGTAATCCCTCTGAAGAGACAAAACAAGAAAGGAGACTGCCGAAATGTCAGAAACCCTCATCAATCCCGAAATCGTCCTTTTGTTTCAGAGCATCGGCGAGAAAAACGGTAAGACCCTGACCAACCCCATCGTCAAAGCCCTGATCGACAAGGCGCGTCCGCATACGGGGACGGTCTTTGAAGGCGGCTACCGTGTGATCAAGCCGCTGTCGGTCCGCGGGGGCGAGGCAGATCTCTATCTGACCGAGCAAAAGGGCACTTACTATGTCGTCAAGCTCTACCGCCGCGAAAATGCCGTCAAGGCAGATGTGATCGAAAAGCTTTCTGCAATCGACTCGCCGCATATTGCCAAAACCGTGGCGCGGCACACCTATAACGGCTTTCCCTTTGAGGTTCTGCCCTATTACCAAAAAGGGTCTCTTGAAGGCAAGCGCTTCGACTTTGATACCATCAAGACCGTCATTCTGCCGCAACTGAACGAAGCGCTTCACGTGCTTCACCAAAACGGCATTCTGCACAAGGACTTAAAGCCTGCCAACCTGATGCTTGAAGAGGACGGCACGATCGTGATCATCGACTTCGGCATCAGCTCGGCAATCGACGGTGACTATACCGTAAAGGTCACCGAGACCGGTCTGACCCTCGACTACTCCGCACCCGAGGTCTTCCGTAAGCTGTATCTTGTGGAAAGCGACTACTACGCCCTCGGCATCACGCTGTACGAGCTCTTTACCGGGCATACCCCCTATCATCATCTCTCCGAGGATGCCATTATGCAGTATCTGTCCTTGCAGCGCATCCCATTCCCCGACGATATGCCGGGGGAGCTGAAGGAATTGATCTTAGCCCTGACCTATCACGATCTCACCGCGCGGCACGACACCGCTAACCCCAACCGCCGCTGGACCTACGACGAGGTTGCCGCTTGGCTGAGAGGGGAAAAGCAGATCCTGCCGGGTCACGGCAGAGGCGGTCTGCTCGCCGACGAGATCCCCCCGTATTCCTTCAGAAAACAGACATTTTCCACCCTGCCTTCCTTGGTGCAAGCCCTTGGCGAGCATTGGAACGATGGCAAAAACGAGCTGTTTTACAGCCGCCTTTCCTCCTATTTTGACACGGTCAACCCGGTTCTTGCCCGTCGTTGCCGCGCCATTGAAAACGAAGCCAAAAACCGCACGCACAGTGACGATTATCTCTTCTGGAAGCTTTTACAGCAGCTCTATCCCGATTTAAAGAAGATCTATTGGCGGGGACACACCTTTGAATCTCTGCCCGCGCTCGGACGGGATATGCTGAACAAGCTTTCCGCCAAAAAGCCCGACCGTGATCTGTGGGACAGCATTCTTGCCGAATGCCTTCTGAGCAGTTATCTTGAGCGCCTTGTCACCCCTCAGCCTGAGCTCTATCAGGCGATCAGCGCCATTGAGGACAGCTATCGCATTGCCAAGGATGCCCGTTCCCGTGATCTGCGCTATTACCTGATGGCATTCTATCTCTCGGGGCAAACGCAACTAACGGTTGACAACCAGACCTTTTTCACGCTCGAAGAGCTGGCAGAAGGTGTGAGACGCCGTGCCGACGAATCACTGGATACCCTGAAAAAATTCTGTAATCGCCTGATCGGCACGGATCTTTCGCTCACCCCTCAGCTGGAAGCGTGGCTAACCGTGCTCGGGCATCAGCGCACCGTGGCAAGCTGGCTTGTTGCCTTCCGCGGCGCATCCGAAACACCCCAAAACCCCGAAGACGCCGCAGGGCAAGCGCCGCAGGCAGGGAACACGCCGCCTGCCGCCTCACCCCCGACCGAATAACAGAATATGATCCATATGATAAAGGAGATATACGATGAGCGGACCTAAATCCTCCCGTTACCGACTGACCCCCGAACAGCGCAAGGCGCTGGAAGAAGCACGCCGCCGTGAGATCGCGCGCCGTCAGGGGCTTGTCGCCTTGACCCATCACCGCAATACGCTCGATTGCTGTCAGAGAGAGCTTACCGACTGCCGCGAAAGTGTCCGCATTCTGAAACGCCGCGGTATGGATACCGACGCTCTTTCTGACCGTCTTGACACCCTTTTTGATACCATTGCTTCCTTGAAGACCACACTCTTTTTGCCCGATAACGCCACCCTTGAAGAGGTGGAAGCGGCACTGAAGGCAGAAGAGCGCGTCACCGCTCTTGCGAAAGAACGCGAGGAAGTGGTATATCTTGCCGCCGATGCCGAAGCCAAGCTGAAAGAAGCCCTTTCCGACTCGCTCAGCGAGGGGATGACGGTATCCTTTGCCGACCTTGACGAAACAAAAGCCCTTGCCGAAAAGCGAATGGCACTGCGCCGCGTGCTGATGGAGGTAGAAAGCAACCCGAAAGTACCGAGCAGCCTGAAACGGGAAGTGCGGCAGGCGCTGATCCTCGTCACGGAAGCCGAAGACCTTCGCACACTGGAAGCCGTCACCGTGATCCCGCTCACACAAAAGGCACGGGAAGCAGAAGCGGAATACGATGTTTACAAAGCCGAGCATACCGCGCTTTACCACGAATACTGTGCGCTGTGCGAGCTATGCGCCATTCCCCCGATCACCTTCGAGTGCACAAAAGAGGGAACAGAAATTCTCGCACGCACCGTAAAAACCCTTCGCTATGAGATCGCCTATGACGACGAGGAAAGCTATATCGGCGATGTATTAAACCGCGTGATGCGCGAAATGGGCTATCACGTGCTCGCCGAACGCACCGTCAACAAAAAGAGCGGCAAGCGCTTCTGCCACGAGCTTTACAGCTATCACGACGGCACGGTCGTCAATGTGACCACCGCTGACGACGGCAAGATCACGATGGAGCTTGGTAAGCCCGATGCCGTCGACCGCCTGCCCACCGCCGGCGAGACCGATACGCTTTGTATGGAAATGGAGGCATTCTGCCGCGACTTCGCCGAGATCGAGGAACGCCTTCTTGCCTATGGCGTGGTGGTTGCCGACCGCATTACCTTACTGCCCCCGACTGCCGAATACGCGCAAATCATCAATACCGAAGACTATGAAGCGACAACTGATGAAACCGAAAGCGGCTCTGCCGACGCAAGACGTGCCTTACAGCGCCGCCTTGTTTCCCGCCGTCAGAAATTCCGCAGTGTTTCCCCCGAACAAGATGTAAAGAGAAAGAAGGGACAAAATGTCTGAGCATCTCGAAAAATATAAGATCTGTCCCGCCTGCGGACGGAAGAATTACCCAGGACTTGTCGAATGTATCGACTGCGAGCAGGACCTCACCCACGTGCGGATCACCGACGACGAGACCGAACGCGCCTCGCTGAGCGAAAACGCCTCGCCGCTTGTGCGCATCTGCGACAATTGCAACGCCAAAAATCCCTCCAACGCCAGAAAATGCTCGGTGTGTGGGGAGGATATTGCCGATATTCTGCCGATTGCCGACGAAAAACCCATCCTGACCCCCGGTGCGCTTCGCGGCGTTACCGAAGAAGTGCTTCCGATCCCCCCAACAGCACCGACACCCACGCCTACACCCACACCTACACCCACGCCCCCGGCGACCACACCGGTCACGACTTCCGTATCTTCCGCACCCGATCCCCAAGAAGGGACAGATGCCCCGAAAAAGCGGGGCAGAAAACCCGCTGTCAAAAAGCCCGATATACACGTAGTTCTCCTGTGACCGATACGTGTCTGCCTTTCTTCCGGAGTTCTGAGGAGCCGTTTTTCTTCATCCGGCAGCTGTTGTAGGTTGGCTTGCTGTCCTCACTTCCAATCTTT
>JAFTKF010000254.1 GCA_017453405.1 Clostridia bacterium | reverse complement strand
CTTACCGTTATCATCGGTCTTTTCCGCAAACGATACGGGTTCGTATTCGCTTGTGCCGTCCTCGCCCTTCACTTCCACAAAGATATTCTTGTTGGAAATATATTCATTGGGCAGAACATCGCGGTACATACCGGCAAGCTTCATACATTCGGTAATGTCCTTCTCGGTCGCGCCGTCAAAGACAGGCGTCATAATCTTCCAGCCAAGCTTTCTTGCGGCAATGCCGAGGTGGACTTCGAGAACCTGACCAATGTTCATACGCGAAGGTACGCCCATCGGGTTCAGGACGATATCAAGGGGTGTGCCGTCGCGGAGGAAGGGCATATCTTCGGGAGGAAGAATTCTCGAAACGACACCCTTATTACCGTGGCGACCTGCCATCTTATCGCCGACCGAGATCTTTCTCTTCTGAGCCACATAGACGCGAACGACCTTGTTGACTCCGGGAGGAAGCTCGTCACCGGCTTCGCGGGAGAAGACCTTGACATCCACAACGATACCGCTCTGACCGTGAGGCAGACGGAACGAGGTGTCACGCACTTCTCTTGCCTTTTCACCGAAGATCGCGCGAAGCAGTCTTTCTTCGGCAGTCAGCTCGGTTTCGCCCTTGGGCGTTACCTTACCGACGAGAATATCACCGGCACGAACCTCAGTACCCTTCAGAATGATACCCTCTGCATTGAGATACTTCAGCGCATCGTCACCGACATTGGGGATCTCGCGCGTGATCTCTTCCGGACCAAGCTTAGTATCTCTTGCTTCGTGAGAGTATTCTTCGATGTGGATGGAGGTGTACATATCTTCGCGAACGAGTCTTTCGTTCAGAAGAACGGCGTCTTCATAGTTATAGCCTTCCCAGGTCATAAAGCCGATCAGCGCATTCTTACCCAGCGCGATCTCACCGCCCTGCGTTGCAGGACCGTCCGCAATGACGCGGCCGGCATCAATGTATTCACCCTCGGAAATGATGGGGCGCTGATTGATACAGGTACCCTGGTTGGTTCTCTTGAATTTGGTCAGGCGGTATTCGTCTTTTCTGCCCGAATCGGTACGGATGACGATCTCGTCAGCCGTTACACGTTCAGCCACACCGCTTTCGCGGCAAACGATCACAACACCCGAGTCAACCGCTGCCTTGTATTCCATACCCGTACCGACGATCGGGCTGTCGCAGGTGAGAAGCGGCACTGCCTGCTTCTGCATGTTCGCACCCATCAGTGCACGCGAGTTGTCGTCATTTTCAAGGAAAGGAATGTGCGAGGTCGCAACCGACATAACCATCTTCGGCGAAACGTCCATATAGTCAGCAAGCTCGGCTTCGACTTCGATAATATCGGAGCGATGGCGTGCGGTGACCTTCTTGTTGACAAAACGCTTGTTTTCGTCAAGAGGCTCGTTTGCCTGCGCGATGATGTAATTGTCTTCGACATCGGCAGTCATATAATCAATGGTATCCGAAACACAGCCGGTCGCCTTGTCGATCTTGCGGTAAGGCGCTTCAATAAAGCCGTATTCGTTGATCTTGGCATAGGTAGCAAGATAGGAGATCAGACCGATGTTAGGACCTTCAGGCGTTTCGATCGGACACATTCTGCCGTAATGCGTATAGTGTACGTCACGAACGTCGAAGGAAGCACGGTCACGCGAAAGACCGCCGGGACCGAGTGCCGAAAGACGTCTCTTGTGTGTCAGCTCGGCAAGGGGGTTGTTCTGGTCCATAAACTGCGACAGAGGCGACGAACCGAAGAAGTCGCGGATGGCAGTCACAAGGGGTCTGATATTGATCAGCGCTTCAGGAGATACCGAGTCAGCATCCTGAATGGTCATGCGCTCTTTTACGATTTTATCCATTCTCGAGAAGCCGATGCGGAGCTGATTCTGGAGAAGCTCACCAACGCAACGCAGACGGCGGTTGCCGAGATGGTCGATGTCGTCAACCGTGCCGACACCGTAAGAAAGGGTGACAAGATAGTTGATTGAAGCGAGAATATCCGCCTTGGTAATGTGCTTGGGGCAAAGCTCTGCCACTCTGTCGCGGCAAGCCTTCAGAATAGCATCCTTATCGCCGCCGCAAGCCTCTACGATCTCGGAAAGAACGCTGTAAACGACCTTTTCCTTCACGCCGACTTCCTGAAGCGAATAGCCCAGAACAGCCTCAGCAGATACCGTACCGTTGGAGATGACCTTGACCTCCACACCGTGCTCGTTCAGCACGTATACCTCGTTGACGGCATTGTTTTCAAGCGCTTCTACAATTTCCTTGGTGATGACATCGCCGTCCATGGCAATGATCTCACCGGTCAGCATACCGGCAACAGGACGGGAAAGCGTAAGACCGGTAATGCGCGCAGACAGCGACATCTTCTTATTGAACTTGTAACGACCGACATTCGCAAGATCATATCTCTTGGGATCAAAGAAGAGATTGTTGACCAGCGTTTCAGCCGATTCCACCAGCGGAGGCTCACCGGGACGAAGCTTTCTGTAGATCTCCTTCAGTGCTTCCTCTCTTGCGGTGGTGCCGAACTTGACGGCTTCGGTATTCATACCGTCCTTCTCCACGGTTGCTTTGATCATATCATTTTCGCCGAAGAGCGCGAAAATTTCTTCATCCGAACCGTATTTGTCGCTGAGTGCGCGAATGAGTACGGTTACGGGGATCTTTCTGTTTTTATCGATACGGACATAGAACACATCGTTGGCATCGGTCTCATATTCCAGCCACGCACCTCTGTACGGAATGACGGTAGCCATATAGACCTTTTTGCCCGATTTATCGATCGCACTGTCGTAATACATACCGGGCGAACGAACGATCTGGGATACCACAACACGCTCAGCACCGTTAATAATAAAGGTACCGTTGTCGGTCATGAGCGGGAAATCGCCCATGAAAATTTCCTTCTCTTTTACCTCTTGCGTTTCCTTATTATAAAGACGCACGGTAACTCTCAGGGGTGCGGCGTAGTTGACGTCACGCTCCTTGCATTCCTCCTCAGGGTACTTGGGAGACTTTTCATCGATCTTGTAATCCACAAATTCAATGAAAAGATTGGCGGAATAGTCCACAATCGGCGAAACGTCCGTAAGAACCTCACGAAGACCTTCCTCAAGAAACCATCTGTACGACTTTTTCTGTACATCAAGAAGGTTGGGAACGCCAATCGCTTCGTCGATTTTGGCAAAGCTCATACGCTTCTGCGTGCCGAGCATCACCGGCTTGACCGATACATTTGCCATATTTGAGTCCTCCATTTTTTCGCAAAATAATAGACCATACCCCAAAAGCGCCTCGGGTCGTTCACAAATAATTTACAATTTATTTTTCGGCACGGCATGCTGGTTACAGCCGATCTAAGAAAAAGCCTTGTAAATGTTTATAAACGTCGAACAGCGATGAGAATATGACCTTTTGCCTATAATATGTTTTCGTATAAAACACCCGCGAAGCGCCCTCCGACCAAAGAGTTTTGCCCCGCACACAGCACTCAGCCACTCTGCTAAAAAATGGTTAAAGCGCTATAACGGCATTCTATCCGATTATAAGTGTAACTTACTATATCACACTTCTCCCCGCTTGTCAAGAGATTTTTTCAAAAAAATGCAAAAAATTTCTCAAAAAGGGCTTGATTTTTCCTTACAATCGTGATATTATAGGAAGGTATCTAAATTTGATCCTTTGATAAGGAGGTGTACACATTGGCAAACGAAAAGAAGAAGCTTCCTTCTCCTCAGAAGAGAGTAATTACTTCGAAGACGAAGAACCTCAGAAACAGAATGTTCAAGTCTGCTTTCAAAACGCTCATCAAGAAGTTTGAGTCCACCGTTGCAAGCGGTGATAAGGAAGCTGCTACCGCGCTTTACGCTCTGGTTGTGAAGAAGACCGACCAAGCCGCTGCCAAGGGTATTATTCACACGAATAATGCTGCAAGAAAGAAGAGCCGTTTCACCACGATGCTCAACGCTATGGCGTAAACTGAACAAGTTGCAATACCCCGACGGGATTCCCGTCGGGGTATTTGCGTTTTATCAGGTTCGTATCCGGTCAAACAATCCCAAACAGCCTTTTCGCGTTCTCGGTCGTTTGTCTGCAAAAATCCTCATACCCTTCCCCACGAAGCTCGGCGGCTTTGGCGGCGGTATACTTCATAAGACCCGAATGGTTCATTTTGCCCCGTTTCGGTTCGGGCGCAAGATAGGGACAGTCGGTCTCCACGAGGATTCTGTCCTTCGGGATCGTAGGCACGACCTCGGCAAGGCGAGTGGCATTCTTATAGGTGATCACACCCGAGAAGGAAATATACCAACCGCGCTTGACAAGCTCCTTTGCCATTTCGATGCTGCCCGAATATGAGTGAAACACCCCCACAACATCGGGATACTGCATAATGACATCCATCGTCATGCCGTGCGCTTCTCTGTCGTGAACGATCACGGGAAGAGACAGCCGACGGGCGATTGCCATCTGTCCTTCAAAAAATGCCTTCTGTACCTCAGGGGCGGGATTATTCTGCCAATGAAAGTCAAAGCCGGTTTCCCCGATCGCCTTCACCTTGGGAGAAGCTGCCAGTGCCTCGATCTCAGCAAGGGCTCTTTCTCTGTCCTCATACTCCCCACAGCTTTGCGGATGAATGCCGACAGCGGCATAGTAATTCGGGTAATGTGCCGCCGTTGCAATCGTAAAACGGGAGGTCTCGCAGTCAACTGCTGCCCCCATAATATACTCCACTTCGTCACGGAAAAGCGTTTCGATCAACGCCTCGCGACCGCAGGAGTCAAATCTATCGTCATCGTAATGTGTATGCGTATCAAACAGTTTCATAAGTATCCTACATTATATTTTTATATCTTCCATTTTTGCAAGAATTGCCTTGAAATACTCAGGCAACTCACTTTCAAAATACAGCGTCTCATTGGTTCTCGGATGAACAAAGCCAATGCTTTTCGCGTGCAGGCACTGACCCTGTACCAGCTTTTCATTCACTTCCTCAAACTTCGATCTGCCGCCTCCGTATACGGTATCACCAAACAGCGAATGTCCCCTTGACGAAAGA
The DNA here is from genome assembly GCA_017453405.1 of Clostridia bacterium. GTDB lineage: Bacteria > Bacillota > Clostridia > Oscillospirales > CAG-272 > RGIG1993. Next base: position 86 of record JAFTKF010000254.1, on the reverse strand, counting down.
TGCACGCGGATCTGGTGCGTTCTGCCGGTCTCAAGCTGTAAGCGAAGATGCGTATAACCCTGATAGCGTGTAATGACCTGCCAATG
>JAFTKF010000253.1 GCA_017453405.1 Clostridia bacterium | reverse complement strand
GCAACTCGTCGTGCGTACCGATGCCCACGATCGTGCCTTCATCCATTACAATGATCATATCGGCATCCTTGACTGAGCCAATACGCTGGGCAATGATCAGCTTGGTAGAGCTTGCAAGCTCTTCACGGAAGGCTCTGCGGATCGCCGCCTCGGTCGCGGTATCGACTGCTGAGGTCGAGTCGTCGAGAATGATGATCTTCGGCTTTTTAAGAAGGGTGCGCACAATACAAAGGCGTTGACGCTGACCGCCCGAAACATTTCTGCCCCCGCGTTCCAGCATCGAAGCATAGCCGTCGGGAAAGGACGACACAAACTTATCTGCCTGCGCGGCATCTGCCGCCGCACGCATCTCTTCCTCGCTTGCGTTGGGGTCGCCCCATCTCAGATTTTCGGCAATACTGCCCGAGAAAAGCGTATTTTTTTGCAGTACCATACCAACACCGTCGCGAAGATGCCGCAAGGAATAGTCGCGGACATTGATGCCGTCCACCAGCACCTCGCCTTCATCACAGTCGTACAGACGGGGGATCAGAGAAACAAGCGAGGTCTTGCCGCATCCCGTTGAGCCGATAATCCCCACCGTTGCTCCCGCAGGGATCGAAAGCGAGATCGAATCGAGCACCTTTTCTTCGGAATTTTTATAATAACGGAAGGAAACGCCGCGAAATTCCACCGCGCCGTGTTCCACACGCTGATCGGGATAGGCGGCGCCGAGATCGGTAAGATCAACCGTTTCATCCAGCACCTCGCGGATACGGCTTGCCGAGGCAAGTGCACGCGCCGAGAACATAAAGAGCATCGTCACCATCATCAGCGAGGAAAGGATCTGTGTCACGTAATTGATAAACGCCGAAAGGTCACCGATCAGCATATCCCCCGAAAGCACGATGTCACCGCCAAACCAGATGACGGCAAGCACCGTGAAATTCATTACCAAGGTCATGATCGGGGATAAAACAATCATCAGCTTCATTGCCGAAAAGCTGGCATCCTTCAGGGAACGGTTCGCGCCTTCAAACTTTTCAACCTCATAGTCCTCGCGCACAAAGCTCTTGACCACGCGAACATTTGTCACGCTTTCCTGCACCGTACTGTTCAAAGCATCCACCTTGGTTTGCATCGCACGGAAGCGGCGGAAGCCCGTTCCGATGATCGAAAAGATCGTAATAAACAAAAGCGGAATAGACACAGCAAGCACCAAGGAAATAGAGGGCTGCATCGAAATCGCCATAATCAAGGCGGCAATCAGCATACCCGGGGAGCGCAGTGCCATACGAAGCAGCATATTGACAAAATTCTGAAGCTGTGTCACATCGTTCGTCAGGCGCGTCACCAGCGAGCCGGTCGAGAATTTATCGATATTCGCAAAGGAATAGGTCTGCACCTTGCGGTAGACATCCTCACGAAGATCGGCGGCAAAATTGACCGATGCCTTCGCGCCGAAATACGCGCCGCCCACGCCGCCTGCCATCATCAGCAAAGCGCAAAGGATCATCAAAAGCATCACGCCAAGGCTGGAGGCAATGCTCAGTTTGCCGAGATACGCGCGGTTGATCACGATCGAGAGAAGCTTTGGCATCACGACCTCGCCGATCACCTCCACGATCATACACAAAGGACCGATAATAAAGTATGGCAAATAGGGTCGTATGTATTTCATCCAGCGGTTCATTTAAGAAAAATCCTCCTTTGTCGTATCTTCCCCTGTATCACAAAGGGATTCTAAATTGTGCTTGATACGGTCCAGCATCGCCTGCAGTGTCACAAGCTCCTCTTCCGACAGCCCTTCCATCATTTTGGCATCCACGGCATCAAACCGCGTGCGCGTGTCGTCAAGGATCGCTCTTCCGGCAGGGGTAACGGCAATACGGTTGCTCCGCGTATCCGCACCGTCCACCGTTTTTTCGATATACCCTTCCGCTTCCATTTTTTTGAGAAGGGTTGCCACGGCGGCAGGACTGATATGAAAGCGCTCGGCGATCTCCTTTTGTGTAGGCGGTCTGTCGAGGTGCGAAAGATGCACCAAAAGCCGATGCTGGCTGTGGTGAATCTTCATTCCCCGCAGAGAATTTTCAATCGAGCGGTGATGCATCCGCGATACCGTCAGAAACGTGTGGATCAAGGGTCTTAAATCCTTCATAGCAATAACACTTTCCTTTCGCAAGGTATATTTAATTAACCAATTAACAATTAACGCGTTAATTGTATCACAGCCATTTTGATTTGTCAATAGTCTTTTCAAAAAATCCGCTGCAAGATTTCTTACAAAAATCTTTGAAAACCGGCGATACAACAGAACAACCCCGACAGACCTTGCATCTATCGGGGTTGACTATTTGTTTTTGGCATAGCACTATGCTTGCCTCTGTAAAGATTTCATTTACACTGCCGTGATCATTCCTCGACCACCACGTATGCCATATTGAAGGCAACGCTGTCATACCATTCCTCGCCGACATACACCGAAGTCTCGTCGCCGCATTCGCCGTACACCGTGATCACATCACCCGTGATCAGCTTTTGCGTATCATCCACCTGACAGTCACGCAGGATGATCTGATAAGACGAGCCGCCCTTGGCTTCACAGAGATAATAGATCTCGTCGTCATAATACGAGTCGCTGTAAGCAGCCCGTTTCACGATTTGAAGCTCCATATACCAATATCCCTCTTCATAGTGATCGGGATTGCGGTAAAACGCTTCTGCCGACAGCTCTTCAGCGGCGGCAATATAGTCTTCCCTCGTCAACGAGGTGTCGACCGGCTGATCGAGCATGGAGAAAAGCCGCGGGAGCATACTGAACCCGAAGCTGGAAATCACAAGATACAGCACGGCGATCGAAATAAAGAGCGCTTTTTTCCATTTTTGATGCGGACTGGTCGCCAACAGAATAATACCGAGGATCGGCATCACAAACATAGCAAGAATGATTGCCCACCACGAATGATACCAATCCACGAAGGTCACTCTGCCGGGATACTGCAGATCTTTCTTTTTCAGCTTCTTTTTTTGAACCTTGCGGTTTCCCGCACGCATCTCCTCCGGGCAGACCTTTCCGCAGATCGGACAGTTGTCATCCGCAAAAAAGCAACCGCAATCGGGGCATTTATTCAAATCGGGAATGTCATTCATTCCACCGGCATCAAAAGCACCGAGCATTCTTCCCATAACAACGCCATCCTTTCCTCTTTTGTTTCATTATATCACATCGGTGACAGTTTGTCAACATCCGTTATCGCGTGTTTCGGGCATCATCCTAGCTTTTTTTGCGCTTCGGGATGTCCAAGCTCTGCGGCAAGCTTCAGATAGGTGCGATACTCTGTTTTGGCAATGCCGAAGGCGGCAAGCTTTCCCTTCTTGGCAAGCAGTGCCGTCTCATATACGGCATCGGGATAACGCTTCTCCATTCCCTGAATCAGGGCGGCATAGGCTTTTGCCATATCCTTCTTCACGCCACCCTCACCGCTATACAGGCAGTAAAGCGTATACGCCGCCTGACCGCTCACCGAGCTTTCGAGAAGCTTTTCGCAGGCTGAAAGCACACGCGGCATTTGCTTCTTGGGAACCTTGCCTTGTGTCATATAGAGATACAAAAAGATCCGCTCAGCGCACGCCTCGCTCAGAACCTGAGGCGTCAGGCGCGCCACAAGCTTTTCCAGCACATCGGGATCAAAACAAAGTGCCGAAAGAAGCTCCGACGGGTATTCGGTTTTGAGGCGGTAGAGAAATTCGAAATGCCGACAGGCATAGAGATTTCGGGTAAGTGTCTTACGGCTGAAGCGATGGCTGAGCCCGTAGGTGCTTTCCACGATGGGCATCGTGATAAGATCCACACTTTGCGGCTCAAACGGTAAAAGCGCGGTCTCCAGCTTTTCTGCCTCTTCGGGAGAAAAGAGGGCATTCAGGGCATCGGCAGGGCAAGCGGCGGCTTTGGCGTTCAGAAGCGTAAACACTCTGAGCGCCGCGATCGCGCTTTCGGCCTTTGAACTCTCGGTTGTGAAGCAACTGATCACCTGATACGCCTTCAGGGCAGAGGCAAGCTCTGCGGATTGCCACTTCTGATTGCTGTCCTTCTTGGTTTCGATCGCGTGCTGTAAACGCAGTTCAGCAAGACGCGGCCGTGAGAGCGACACAAAGGAATCGGAAAAGTCCATTTTGCGGTAATAGTCCGCGGCGCTGTTCCAAAGGCGTTCCGCCGATTCCTGCGAAAAGGTATCGCGTGCACGGCTTTCACAGCCAACGCCGATGATAAAGGCGTAGCGGTCGATCAGCTCACGGTTGGGAGGCGTTGCCTTTTCTTCATTTCGCAGATCGACCTCCAAGCGCTGTCCATATGTCTGCCAGCCGACAAGCTCGGCTTTATAGCGAAGGTCGCACATCGGCGAGGAAAAATCCTTTTCATAAAAGAAAGTATTGTGCAAAAGTAAGAAGGTATAGGCAGG
>JAFTKF010000252.1 GCA_017453405.1 Clostridia bacterium | reverse complement strand
GTGTGGTTTCGTTTGGTGCGGTCGTGTCCCCCTCACCGCAGGCAAACAGTGTGGCGGCAAGCGTCAGCACCAAAAGGAAAAGGAGAAATTTTTTCATATCAGATACAGTTAAACAGAACGGCAAGAGCGGCAGAGGGACCGAACACATCGTAATAGATCTCCTCGGTCTTTTTGCCGAAGGCAGTCCACATCAGCCCTTCGCTGTTGCGGTTTTCGTAGGCGGCGTCGGCGTTCAGTCTCAGCCAGTCGATGTATTCGGGGCGGTTGAAGGTGAGGGCGTACAGGCGGATCCAGCGGGACATAATGCCCTTGAAGCCGATCAGGTCGTTGCCGGTGTCTTCGTTATTCATAATACCGCCGTGATACATTTCCGTCATCGTATAATTCGCTGCGGCATCCGCTTGCTTTTTGTAGATCTCGTTGCCCGTGTGGAGATAGAGCAGGACATTGGCGCCAATGAATGTGCCCTGATTGTAGGTCGAAGACCAGGTATTGACACCGCCGTCAAGACCGATGCAGTCGTAGACCTTGCCGTTTTCTTCATACAGCGTTTTGACCGTCCAATCGATCAAGCCCTTGGCTTTTTCATAGTAGGCTTCTTCGCCGGTTGCTTTGCCGAGCAGGCAGGCGGCAATCGCACCAGGACCTTCTACGCAGGCGTTCTTCGAGCGGTTATCGGCTCTCCAGAAAAGACCGCCGCCGAGGTCGTCGGAAATGGCGCGGGCATAGGTTTTGTCAAAATTGTGTTTTGCGGTGTTGAGATACTTTTCCTTGCCTGTCAGGAAATAGGCGCGGGTCATCGCAATGACTGCCCACATAATATCGTCGTTGTAGATGTTGTATTCCCAGTCGCTTCCGCGATCCTTCAGAAAGCGCTCGTAGGTTTCTTCGATCAATTCTGCATAGCGGGCTTCCTTGGTGATCTCATAGGCGTCATCGAGGATCTCGAAGATCTCAGCGCAGTCCCAGAAGTCTGCCTTTTCAAAATCGCCTTCCTTATAATATTTGGCGAGATATGCTTCCATTGCTTCGTGAGCGCGGGTTGTGCGGATGTTGTTCATGGCGGTAATTCCTTTCTTGATAAGCAAAGATTGTATCTTTATTCTAACAAACGGGTACGCCTTCTGTCAAGAGCTGTTTTCCTTTTTTTGCATTTTGGTCTTTTTGCCATATGAATTCTATACAAAAAACTCCCTGCAAATTTGTGACATTTGCAGGGAGTCGTCCTTATTCGGCGGTGGGGGTATCGGTCGTAGGGGTGTCGGTAGTTTCGGGCAGTGTGCTTGTCACGATCGCCTCCGTTGAGGTCTCTGCTTCGGGCAGGTCGGGAGAAAGATTTTCCCCGATCGGGTATTTTTGCCACTGCGACATATTCTTATAGGAGGTGTTGAAAAATTCCACCGTCAGCGGCTCGGGTACGTAAGGGGGAAGGGGCGGCGCGGTATTGGGTGTCAGTACCGAGTCATCGGGCTGATTGCAGGAAACAAAGACCAGTGTCAGCAAGGTGACGAGGAAGAGAAGAAGGAGTAGTTTTTTCATAGCCATACCTTTCGTGGGTTACAGGATGATATCGACATATTCGCGCAGTGTATCAAGCGAGATCGTCTGCGACGCCAGTGTGATCTTTTGGTTATCCTTGGTGTAATAGGCTTCCAGCTTGATGGCGGCAACTTCGCTTTCATATTTGATGTAGTTGAGTGCCATACTCATAATATAGCCGCGTTCGATTCCGAAATCGGCAGGGGTCATGGTCTTGCCGTCATTATCGAAGATGGTGGGATAGATCGTGGTAGCATTGATCTCGCGATTGGGTGTACCGATGACATTGCCGTCCTTGTCGTAAGCGGTATAGACAAAGGCAATACGCGGCGAGAAGCGGGTGGGAACGGCGGTTGCGATCTGCATCGAGAATTCAAAATCGCCGTCCGAATTGGTGGCATCGGTCAGGCGGATGCGGAAGAGCCCCGTTCCGGTGGCGTTGCCGTAGGCTTCGCCGAAGTACATCCAGTCGTTGAAGTGTGTGGGAATGTAGGTATACTGTGTGACCGTAACGCCCTGACGGGAGAGCACGGTTTCTTTGACCAGCTCGGTAAAATCAAACTCCTGCTCGGAAATGACGGTTTCAAGCGCGTTACGCGAGAAATACAAAAGAAGGTTTAACGAAAAGCCGTCACGGGTCACGATGTTGACCGCTTCCTCAAAGGCAATGAGAACGAGATAGCCGTCGGTGAGTCCGAAATCCTCGACGGTCAGGGTCTCGGTTTCGGTAATGACTTGTTTATACAGGACATTTGCCCGCACACGGCAGAGCTGTGTGCTGACGCCTGCCAGAGCGCCGCTCATCTGCGTGAAGCGGTAGCGGATGCCCGTGGTGTTGATATGTGCCGAGGGCACGGCGAAGCAGGCGTACATTTTAAGATTGCCGTTGTCGTCGGGAAGAGACGCGCCGAGATAATAGGTACTGCTGAGGGTCTCGTCCTCAAGCGTTTCACTGCCTTCGCATTTGACCCATTTCTGGACATCGACAAGGTCGGTCGAATCGACGATGTCAAAGGGCTTGGGGTCGGAAAGAATGTGCTCTTCGAGAAGCCCCGCGATCGAGAAGGTCTGCTTGGCGGTGTATGTCTTTTCGTTGCCGATCACATAGTATGCGGCGATCTCGTAACAGAGATCTTTGCGGTCGGTGGGAATTCTGTCGAGTGCTCTGACAAAAAGATAGCCGTCCTCAATGCCGAAATCCTCGGAGGTGATCACGGTATCGTCATCCTCACCCGTGACGGTGCGGTACAGTGTGTGGAGCTTGATGGTCTGGCGTGTGCCGCGTGTACCGTCGGGATAGACGATGCAAGCCTCAAAGCCGACATAGTCGACATAGTTTGTCGGAACAGCGCCCACGAACTGGATCGAGAAGACATTGTCTTCAGGCTCGGAGCATCGGACATAGAGCGTGCCCTGCGAGATTTCCTCGGTGGTGATCTCGGGCAGGGTATTGACACTCAGCGTTTCGTCGCTTTGGGCGTTACCGCAGGCGGTGAGAAGCAGGGTTATGGTGAGTACTGCCAGAAGGAAGGCAATACCGAGAATCTTTTTCATAAATTGCGTGGTTATCGCGGGTGCGATTCCTTTCTTAGTCATTTTCGCTTTATTCTCTTATTCTACAATATTTGTCGTGTATTGTCAAGAGATATGCGATGGAAATTTACACCGCTGAGAGTCCTTCGGGCAAGTGCAGAAGGGTCAGGTGAAGGTGCGTACCGCTTGGATGGCAAGCGCCCAACGGTCGGTATGGATTTTGGCTTCCTCGCGTGTGATCTTAGGCGTGAAGAGACAGTTTTTTTCCTCTATCAGTGTCAGTGTGTCGGGGTCGAGGCGTCCGAGTGTGACAGCTGCCATATACGCCGCGCCGAGGGCTGTGGTTTCGATATTGTCGGGGCGTGTGACCGTGATGCCCAAGAGATCGGACTGGAACTGCATTAAAAATTCGCTTGCCGAAGCACCGCCGTCCACGCGCAGTGCGGTGATCGGGCAGTGGGATGCTTTTTCCATTGCGCGGACAAGGTCACAGACCTGAAAGGCAATGCCCTCAAGGACGGCGCGGCAAAGCTCTTTTTTTCCGACGCCGCGTGTGAGTCCGAGGAACGAGCCTCTTGCATACATATCCCAATGCGGCGCGCCAAGTCCCGTGAATGCCGAAACGAAGACGACGCCCTTGGTGGATTCTGCCTCTTTGGCAAGAAGGGAGCATTCGGGGGCAGAGGAAATGATGCCGAGCGAATCGCGAAGCCACTGGATCGAGCTTCCCGCATTGAAGACACTGCCCTCCAGTGCATAGGTGGTCTTGCCGCCGATCCGCCACGCGGGGGTGGTGATGAGGTCGCTGTCAAAGGTGGGAACGCTGCCGATATTCATCAGCGTGAAGCAACCCGTGCCGTAGGTGTTTTTGACACTGCCGGGGGTCATACAGCGCTGACCGAACAAAGCGGCGTGCTGATCGCCGATGGCAGACAGAATGGGGAGATTCCAAAGGCAGGCGGGAATATCGTTGTGGGGCTTGATCTTGCCAAAGCTGTATGCCGATTCGACCACGCGGGGAAGCATCGTTTTGGGAATATCAAACAGTGCAAGAAGCTCGTCATCCCACGCACAGCTTCGGATATCAAACAGCATTGTGCGCGAGGCGTTGGTGACATCGGTCAGGTGGTTGCCGGTCAGGCGATAGATCAGCCACGAGTCTACGGTGCCGCAAAGCAGTTCACCCTTCTCGGCTTTTTCACGCGCGCCCTCGGTGTTGTCCAGCAACCATTTGATTTTGGAGGCAGAAAAATACGCATCGATCGGAAGCCCCGTCTTTTCTTTGATCATCGCGTCATAGTGCTTTTGCTTCAGCTCTTCGCACAAAGGGGCGGTGCGGCGGCACTGCCAGACAATGGCGTTGGCGATCGCCTTGCCGCTTTGCTTTTCCCAGAAGATGACGGTTTCGCGCTGATTGGTGATGCCGATGCCGTCGGGCACTTCGTCGATGCCGTACAGGCAGTCGGCGGCAGAACGGAGAATACTTAACAACAGTTCATCGGGAGAGTGCTCGACATAGCCCGCCTCGGGATAGATCTGGGTGATGGGATAAGACGCCTGCTTGACAATACGGAAGCGGTCGTCAAACAGAATGGCACGGGAGGAAGTTGTGCCCTGATCGAATGCGAGAATACTCATATGTGACCTCTTTTCTTGTGCGATTATCGCTTCTATTATGACAGATTTTGGGCTTTTTGTCAACTAAGCCCCCTTCTTTTTTGAAAAATCGGTTGCTTTTTTTGTTGTAGCTTGGTATAATAAAACCGATATCTGTAAAGGAGGCTTCTCTTATGACAAAGACGGTTATTACGTATCTTTCATGCTACGCTGACAAAATGATCCGCGCAGAGATCTATATTCCCGAGGAAGAACCCCGTGGGGTGATTCAGATCTTACACGGTCTTGCCGAGCATATCGGCAGATATACCGCGCTGATTACCTATTTCACCGAGCGTGGCTTTATTGTCTGTGGCAATGACCATCTCGGTCACGGTGAGGGCTATGACGAGGCATCCCGCGGCTATTTCGGCGAAAAAGACGGCTGGAATGTGGTGATGCTGGATGCTGTCGAGCTGTCGAATTGGATCGCCATGCGGTATCCAACGATCCCGATCATTTATTTCGGGCATTCGATGGGCTCGTTTCTTGCCAGAAGCATTCATATGGATGGACTGTTTTGCCCTGACGGGATGATTTTAAGCGGAACGGGGCATCAATCCAAGGCGCTTGTGACGGCAGGCAGGCTTGTGGGCAAGCTTTTGACCCTCTATCATAAGGGCAAATGCCACGAAAGTGACCTGATGACCGCCCTGACGATCGGTGGCTACGGCAAGGCGTTTAAAAACGAAGGCAAAAACGCGTGGATCTCCTCCATTCCCGAGGAGGTTGCGGCGTATGAAAGCGATCCCTTGTGCGGCTATCCCGTGAAGCTTGGGCTGTTTACCGATATGCTGGAGGGCATTGCCTTTCTGATGAGCCGACGGATGAAAAAGATACCTCGGGAGGATATTCCGATTTTATTTCTCTCGGGAGAAGACGATCCTGTCGGTGAGAGGGGGAAGGGTGTGAAGCGCGCTTACCGCTTTTACGCAAAGAGGGACTGTGAGGATCTTACCCTGATCCTTTACCCGGGTGTCCGCCACGAATTTTTACACGATACCGCAAAGGAAACCGCACTTTCGGATATCGAAATGTGGCTTTCCGAACGCTTATTATAAAGCGGTATCGTACGATACAAAAAAAGAAACACTAAAGAAGGGAAACACGATGTTACCGTTTGAAGAATTGTGGGCGTATTTTCAGAATGACCGCTTTGCGGTCGATGTTGTGGGTATCACGGTGGAATGCGTGCGTGAAGATAAGGTCGTTTGCCGATTGCCGATTTGTGACTGCCATCGCAATGCCGATGGCGCGGTGATGGGAGGCGTATCGTTTTCGCTTGGCGATTTTGCGTTTGCGCTGTTTGCCAACCGCCATAAGATCTCGACGGTCACCCAATCGGCGACCATCAGCTATCTTGGCGTTGCCAAGGGACAGGAGCTTGTGGCAACCGTCACACCCATCAAGGAAGGGCGCTCGGTCGTGAATGCCGAGGTGCTGATCACCGATGAATTGGGTGTGCGTGTGGCACATATGGTAGCAAGCGGATTTCGCAAAAGTTGAGGCGCGGGGAATAAAAGGAGTTTCTGATGAAAATACTGTTGACAGGATTTGAGCCCTTTGGAAAACTGAAAACGAATGCCTCGTGGGAGGCGGTCAAGCTGGTCTCGGACAGACCCGGTAAGAATCTTCTGGTACACAAGCTGCTACTGCCCGTGGAATATGAGAAATGCGCCGATATCTGTCTGGACGCGGTGGCAAAGCTGCGCCCCGAGGTGGTACTGTGCGTGGGTGTTGCCGCGAAACGCCGCTCACTGACCCCCGAATATGTGGCGGTCAATGTCAAGGATTCGACCAGTCCCGACAACGCGGGCAAGGTGTATATTTACGATCGGATCATTGACGAAGGGGAAAGTGCTCTGTATACCAATCTGCCCCTTTCGGATGCGGTGGATGCCATTCTGTCGGCAGGTGTGCCTGCTTCGGCATCCTTTGATGCGGGCACGTATGTTTGCAACAATTTGTTTTACCGTCTGATGTACGATATCAAGCACACGCCCCGCAGGCTGTACGGCGGTTTTCTGCATGTGCCGACCGAAAAAGAGGTCACGAGCCGTGATGCCGCGCGTGCGATCGAGGCGATACTTCTGATGCTTGCCGACAAGGGCCCGATCAAATAAAAAAGCGAGGAGCTATGCGATGCCTTTGGCAAAACGGGTGAAGGATTCGCGCACCGAGCAGGTGCAGATTCTGTCGCAGGGGACGCTGAACGGCTATAAGCGTTTGTTCGGCGGTCGGTTGATGGAATGGATCGACATTGTGGCGGCAGTAACGGCAAGGCGACACGCGGGGGCAAATGTGACAACGGCGGCGGTGGATTCGCTGGTGTTCCGCGAGGCGGCGTATGCCAATGATACCTTGGTATTGGTGGGTACGATCACCTATGTTGGCAAGACCTCTATGGAGGTTTCGGTCAGAACCTTCGTGGAGGCGCTTGACGGCAGACGGCACTTGATCAATACGGCATATCTCATTATGGTGGCGTTGGACGAAAACGAACGCCCGATGCCGGTGCCCCGCCTGATTCCCGAAAGCGAAGAGGAGCTTCGCGCGTGGGAAGAAGGCAAGCGGCGAGCCGCTTTGCGAAAGGCAAATGATGATGAAGTCAATATACAGTAAAAACGATATAAACAAAAAACAGTGAGAAAGCGTGAACGACGGTTTCACGCGGGAAGGATGATGACAATGAAACGGTATGCTATTTACGGCGCGGGATCGCTTGGTACGGTTCTCGGCGCGTATATTACGAAAAACGGCGGTGAGATCACGCTTGTCAACCGCAACCGCGCACACGTGGCGGCGCTGAAGGAAAAGGGCGCGCGGATCACGGGAACGGTGGATATGACCGTACCCGTGACGGCAGTGACACCCGAGGAAATGACGGGAACGTATGATATTATTCTGCTTCTCACCAAGCAGTTACATAATCGCGAGGTCGTGAGCTTTCTCAAAGACTATCTTGCCGAAGATGGCGTGATCGTGACTTTGCAGAACGGTCTGCCCGAGCCTGAGATCGCCGAGATCGTGGGCGAGGCGAGAACGGTGGGCTGTGTGGTCGAATGGGGCGCAACGCTCGCAGAACCCGGCGTGTGCGTGCTGACGAGTGACCCCGACAGTCTTTCCTTCCATATGGGCAGAATGCAGGGAATTTCGGACGCGCGTTTTGCCGAGGTCAAGGCGCTCTTAGAATTGATGTGCCCCGTCTATGAAGAAGAAAACCTGATCGGCGCACGCTGGTCAAAGCTTCTCATTAACGCTACCTTTTCGGGTCTTGGCACGGTTGTGGGCGGTGTGTTCGGCGATGTTTCCGAAAATCCCGCAGCACGCCGTGTGGCGATCCGCTGTATGAAGGAATGCATCGATGTCGGTCACGCGGCAGGCGCGGTCTTTGCACCCGTGCAGGGTAAGAATATCACCAAGCTCTTTTATTATAAAAACGCCTTCAAGCGCGCCATCGCGACCGCGCTCATTCCGATCGCGATGAAAAAGCACCGCAACATCGAGCCTTCAATGCTGCAGGATCTCAAAAAGAATAAGCCCTGCGAGATCGACGCCATCAACGGCGTGGTCGTCTACTGGGGCAAAAAATGCGGCATCCCCACCCCCATCAATGACCGCATCGTCGCGATCATCAAAGCCTGCGAACAAGGCGAGAAGAAACCGTGTCCGGAGAATATTGAACTGTTCGGGGATCTGGTGTGAGGGTGGCTTAGCACTGTGAGAAGGGTTTCAGTACCTAGCAGGTCACTCCCTTGAATCCCACCACCCACCTCTTTGGCGTCTCCTATGCCGGCTTCTATCTCTGAGTCTATGGTAGCACGAAAAAAGTCCCAAAAAGTCCCGTCTTTCAAGGCATAAAAAAAGCCCCTCGTTTGAGGGGTGTAACAGGTGTAACGAACGTAACGGCATCGCGTATAGAAGCCTATAACGCTATCAATACCATAATGCTCTATATACCTTTTTAGCCTTATTTATCTATTTCTTGTTTAGCTTGTTGCACTTGTTGCAGTTGTTACAGGATAAGCGTAAAGCCTTTTGTGATGCGACTTTTCGACGATTTTGGTGTGTAACAAGACACTAAAAAAGTGCAACAAGTGCAACAAGGTGATCGTTTCCGCCCCGTTTTGTGTGCTCGATGTGTTCACATAAAATACACATTGAAAATTGAAAACGGGCTAAAAAACGCCTTTTCTTGTTGCACTTGTTGCACCTCTTGTTGCAGTTGTTGCAGTTGAAGAGCGCAAAAAAGCCTCGGAGGTTTGATCCTCCGAGGCTCGTTATGTGTTTGTGAGAATTAACCTTTATAACCCCAAACAACAGGGCGATTAGAAGAGTTCCAATATTCACTCCATGTATAAGGCTTACTTGACGCCTCACAATAAATGGTAAGACTCGTGCAACTTACGAATATATCATCTCCCATCCCCTTCACGCTGTCGGGAATCGTGATGCTCGTCAGGCTACTGCATCCTGAGAACGCCTCTCTGCCAATGTACGTCACGCTGTCGGGGATGATAATGCTTGTTAGGCTACTACATCCGGAAAACGCTGCATAATCAATCATCGTTACGCCATCGGGAATTATGATACTCGTTAGGCTACGACAAGCACTGAACATGGCAGTACCAATGCTCGTCACGCTATCAGGGATCGTGATGCTTGTAAGATTTTCGCATCCGCAAAACGCCCACGCGCCAATACTCGTCACACTGTCGGGGATCGTGATGCTTGTAAGACTTTCACAATTAAAGAACGCTTTCTCGCCAATACTCGTTCCATCGGTAACGATAACAGTTGTCAAGGATGTCGGAACACAATTTCGATTATTGGAATACGTACTTGCACCAAAAATATACCCAAAATGTGTGATACTCGTTCCATCCTTTGTAGCTCCCACAAACGGTATGGTAATACTCGTAAGGCTACTGCAACCTTCAAACGCACTCTTACCTATGCTCGTCACGCTGTCGGGGATTGTAATGCTCGTGAGGCCGGTGCAATAATTGAACGCCCACTCGCCAATGCTCGTCACGCTGTCGGGAATCGTGATGCTCGTAAGGCTGGTGCATCCACCGAATGCAGTCGTGCCAATGCTGATCACGCTGTCGGGAATCGTGATGCTCGTAAGGCTACTGCATCCGGAGAACACATAATCGCCAATACTCGTCACAGGGTCGGGAATTATGATGATAGGGAGTTTTATGCAATCAGAGAACGCAGAATCACCAATACTCGTCACGCTATCGGGGATTGTGATATTCGTAAGGTTTTCGCATTTCCCGAACGCCAAGTCACCAATGCTCGTCACGCTATCGGGAATCGTGATGCTGGTGAGGCTATAGCACCCATCGAACGTCAAGTCACCAATGCTCGTCACGCCATCGGGGATCACGATGCTCGTAAGGCTACTACAACTATAGAACGCGCCATCGCCGATACTCGTCACGCTGTTACCTATTGTGACACTCGTAAGGCTCGTACAACCATTGAACAGCCCTTCGCCAATGCTCGTCACGCTGTTGCCTATTGTGACACTTGTGAGGCTCGTACAACCCTCGAACATACCATTGCCAGTGCTCGTCACGTGGTTTGGAATCGTAATGCATTTAAGGCTACTACAATGATAGAACACTCCATTGCCAAAGCTCGTCACATTGTCGGGAAGCGTGACGCTTGTAAGGCTACTGCACCAAAAGAACGCAAACTCGCCAATATTCGTCACACTACTGGGGATTGTGATACTCGTGAGGCTTTCGCAACCAGAGAACGCATAACTTCCAATACTCTTTACGCTATCGGGAATCGTGATGCTCGTGAGGCTTGTGCAACCATCGAACGTACCATAACCAATACTTGTCACAGGCTTGCCGTTGTGTGTATTGGGTATTACAACGTCGGTGTCTGTACAAGTACCAATACCGGTTACAATATAGCCATTGCCTTCTTCGTTTAGTTTGAAAGTCAAACTTTCACGGGGGGGCGCCTCGGTAGTCGTAGGCGCCTCGGTTGTGGCAGGCTTCTCGGTTGCGGCAGGCGCCTCAGTCGTGGGCGGTGCCACGGTTGTCGTAGGAGGTGCTGCCGTTGTCGTGGGCGGTGCCACGGTTGTTGTAGGAGGTGCCTCCGTTGTCGTAGGAGGTGTCGCGGTCGTAGTAGGTGTCACGGTTGTGGTCGTGCCATCTCCGCAGGACGAAAGACCCACGAAAGTGATGCAAAGCACCAACAAGAGGGTTAATGAAATAATGATCTTTTTCAT
>JAFTKF010000251.1 GCA_017453405.1 Clostridia bacterium | reverse complement strand
GGTCTTGACGGTACAGAGCTTGCAATTTCTGAATCGCAGGAAAGAATGGCGGTTGTCGTTGAAGAAAAGGATGTGAAAGCGTTTATGGCGCTTGCACTTTCCGAAAATCTTGAAGCGACGGTTGTTGCCAGAGTAACAGAGGAGCCTCGCCTTCGTATGCACTGGAAGGGCAATACCATTGTGGATCTCTCACGCGAATTCTTGAATTCCAACGGTGCAGAGAAGCACATCAGTATTGCACCCGCTCATACCGCTTCGTATGACAAGCAAGCGGTAAGTGACTTCAAAACAGGGTATGAAGCGCTGGTTTCTGATCTGAATGTTTGTTCCAAGCGCGGTCTTTCCGAACGCTTTGACTCGACGATCGGCGCGGGAACGGTTTTAATGCCTTTTGGCGGTAAAAAACAGCTTACCCCGATTCAGGCAATGGTACATAAAATTTCGGTAGAGAAGAAGCACACCAATACCTGCTCGTATATGGCATGGGGCTATAATCCGTTTATCTCTGAAAAGAGCCCTTACCACGGTGCATATCTTGCCGTGGTTGAAAGTGTCTCCAAGTTGATTGCGACGGGTGCTTCTTTCGAAGATGTCTATCTTACCTTCCAAGAATACTTTGAAAAGCTTGGCAAAGACAAGGCACGTTGGGGTAAACCGCTGTCCGCACTTCTGGGTGCTTTTAAGGCTCAGATGGAACTGAAGATCGGCTCGATCGGCGGTAAGGACTCTATGTCAGGTTCGTTTGAAGATCTCGATGTTCCGCCGACGCTGGTTTCCTTTGCCGTGACGACCGGTCACACCGATGAAATTGTGACGCCTGAGTTCAAGCGTGTGGGGCACAAGGTGATCCTGCTCCGACCCGAATATGATGAAAATCAGCTTCCGATTACAGCATCCTTGACTGCTTTGTTTAACAAGGTAACTGAATTAATGCGCGCCGGAAAAGTATATGCCGCATACACACCGACCTATGGTGGTGTTGCTGAGGCTGTTTATAAAATGGCGATCGGCAACGGACTCGGTTTC
The DNA here is from genome assembly GCA_017453405.1 of Clostridia bacterium. GTDB lineage: Bacteria > Bacillota > Clostridia > Oscillospirales > CAG-272 > RGIG1993. Next base: position 4,377 of record JAFTKF010000251.1, on the reverse strand, counting down.
TGTTACTGTGAAGAAAGAACGCTTGATGAGATCTTTGGCTATGCCTACGGCGCATTTGTCCTTGAAGTGGAAGAGGATGTTGACGGTCTTTGTCTCGGTACGGTTACCGATGACGGTATGATCGTTTATGGGGATACATCGCTTTCGATGGAAACGCTTTCGGCACTTTACGAGTCGAAGCTTGAAGGTGTATATCCTTGCCTTGAAAAGAAAGAGACATCATCGCTTGAAACCTTCTCGTATTCGGTTGTATCTGCTGAGCGGGCAGCCCCCCGTGTTGCAGTTGCAAAGCCCAAGGTGCTGATTCCGGTATTCCCAGGCACTAACTGTGAGTTTGATACAGCAAAGGTGATGCAGGATGCGGGTGCTGAGACCGAGATCTTTGTGATTAATAATCTTACCTCCGACGGTATTGCAAGAAGCGTGGAATCCTTTGCGCAGAAGCTTTCGCAGTCGCAGATGGTATTTGTTCCCGGCGGCTTTTCCGGCGGTGACGAGCCTGACGGTTCGGGTAAATTTATTATGGCGTTTTTCCGCAATGCCGCAATCAAAGAAGAGGTACATAATCTTCTGAATTGCCGCGATGGCTTGATGGCGGGTATTTGCAACGGTTTCCAAGCTCTGGTCAAGTTGGGTCTCGTTCCTTACGGTAAGATTATCGATACCGATGAAACCTGTCCTACGCTGACTTTCAATACCATTGCAAGACACCAGTCCAAGCTTGTGAGAATTCGCATTGCTTCCAACAAGAGTCCGTGGCTTGCCGCAACGAATGTCGGTGAAGTCTATACTGTTCCGATTTCACACGGCGAGGGCAGATTCTTAGCATCGGAAGAGGTTGTCAGATCGCTTGCCGCGAACGGACAAATCGCAACGCAGTACGTTGATTTTGACGGTGTTGCTACAAATGATATCCGTTTTAATCCCAATGATTCGGTTTATGCCATTGAAGGCATTACCTCGCCCGATGGCAGAGTTTTCGGTAAAATGGGTCACAGCGAAAGAATCGGTGCGGGTCTTTATCGCAATGTGAACGGAATTTTTGATATGAAAATGTTTGAATCCGCAGTACGTTATTTTAAGGAGATAAAATAAAATGGCATATTTGAGTGATATTGAAATTGCACAGTCTACAGAAATGAAGCCGATCACCGAGATTGCAAAAACAGCAGGGGTTGATGACAAATATATCGAGCAATACGGAAAGTATAAGGCAAAGGTCGATTACTCGCTGTTGAATGAATCGCCTCGGAAGGACGGCAAGCTGATTCTTGTAACGGCAATCACGCCCACTCCCGCAGGTGAGGGCAAGACGACTACGACGATCGGTCTTTCGGACGGTCTTCGCCGTATAGGCAAAAATGTTGTGGTAGCGTTGCGTGAGCCCTCTCTTGGTCCTGTCTTTGGTATTAAAGGCGGTGCCGCAGGCGGTGGCTATGCGCAGGTCGTTCCGATGGAAGATATCAACCTCCATTTTACCGGTGACTTTCACGCAATCGGTGCGGCAAATAATCTGCTTGCCGCAATGTTGGACAATCATATTTATCAGGGCAATCGCCTTGGCATCGATCCTCGCCGTATCACATGGAAGAGATGTGTGGATATGAATGACCGTCAGCTTCGTTTCGTGACCGACGGTCTCGGCGGCAGAGTGAACGGTACATCTCGTGAGGATGGCTTTGATATTACGGTTGCATCGGAGATTATGGCAGTTTTCTGCCTTGCTTCTTCGATCAGCGATCTGAAGGCGCGTCTTTCAAGAATCGTTGTTGGCTACACCTATGACGAAAAGCCTGTTACGGCAGGTGATCTTGGTGCTGTTGGTGCGATGGCAGCGCTTCTTAAGGATGCTTTGAAGCCAAACCTTGTGCAGACACTGGAAGGTACGCCTGCGTTTGTTCACGGTGGTCCTTTTGCCAATATTGCGCACGGTTGTAATTCTGTCATTGCCACCAAGATGGCAATGAAGCTTGGTGATTACGCTGTTACCGAGGCAGGCTTTGGTGCGGATCTCGGTGCGGAAAAGTTTTTGGATATCAAGTGCCGTTATGCCGGACTTACACCGAGTGCTGTTGTTATGGTGGCAACCGTTCGTGCGCTTAAGATGCACGGCGGTGTTCCCAAGACAGAGCTTGGTACAGAAAACCTTGATGCACTTGAGAAGGGTATTCCCAATCTGCTTCGTCATGTTTCCAATATCAAGAATGTCTATAAGCTTCCTTGTGTTGTTGCGGTCAACCGTTTCCCGACCGATACGGATGCTGAAATCGAGCTTGTCATCGAAAAATGCAAGTCTCTTGGTGTCAATGTTGTGCTTTCGACCGTTTGGGCAGATGGCGGTAAGGGAGGAATGGCACTCGCGGAAGAGGTTGTTCGTCTTTGCGAAGAAGAGAATGATTTCAGTTTCAGTTACGAGCTGGATGCGACGATTGAAGAAAAAATCGAAGCAATCGTTACCCGTGTTTACGGCGGTGTGGGTGTTACCTTCGCGCCTGCCGCAAAAAAAGAAATCGCAAAGCTTGCCTCTCTCGGTTTTGATAAGCTTCCTGTTTGTATGGCAAAAACACAGTATAGTTTCTCGGATGATATGACAAAGCTTGGTGCTCCCGAGGGCTTTACGGTCACGGTTCGTCAGGTCAAGGTGTCTGCCGGTGCCGGCTTTATTGTTGCGCTTACCGGCGATATTATGACGATGCCCGGTCTGCCCAAGGCTCCCGCCGCAGAACGTATTGATGTTGACGACAACGGTAAGATTTCGGGACTCTTTTAACTTGATCAAGGACTGTATTCTTTTGGGAACACAGTCCTTTTTCGTGATTTTGCCTAGATTTTGTTTCGGTTTTTTGTTAAACTTTTTCAAAAATATCCCCCGATTCTCTTGACAAGAAAATATATCTGTGATATAATAGCACAAATGAGGTCTTTAAGTCGATACAGAGAGATTGGCAAGATTTTTTCATACAGAATCATCCTGAATCATATGGGATAACTGCATCCAAATCTTGTCGGTTTCGACAAGATTTTTTATTAATCCCACAGAAAAGGAGATTTACCGTGGTCGAAAAAGCACTTTTGATGGACGAACTTGCTGTTCGCCGTGCGATGGCTCGTATTACTCACGAGATCATTGAAAAGAATCGCGGTGTGGAATCTCTGTGCATTATGGGCGCCAAAAAACGAGGCGTTCCGCTGGCATTGATGCTGAAGGATAATATTAAGCGTTTTGAAAATGCGGATGTCCCGTTTGGCGTTTTGGATATCAGCACGTTTCGTGACGACATTTCACCTGAGGAGCAGGTAAGACTGCTTGCAGACTGCCATTTTCCGTGTGATCTGCACGACAAGCTTGTAATTCTTGTTGACGATGTATTGTATACCGGAAGAACGGCACGTGCCGCGATGGAATCGGTGTTTGCTTACGCACGCCCGCGTGCGATACAGCTTGCTGTTCTGATCGATCGCGGTCATAGAGAGCTTCCGATTCGACCGGATTACGTTGGGAAAAATATTCCTACTTCTAAGAATGAACGCATTTCGGTGCGTCTGGCAGATACCGACTCCGATAAGGGCGTGTATTTGTGCACAGTAGACGATGCCGGTTGACGCTAAGTGATCATCGTTAAGAGCATTGAAGATAAGGAGTGATTTTTATGAACAAGACAACCCGTGCTATGATGAATACGGAATCTTTTGCGAAAGCAGAGGCTTTTTTGTCGTCTTCGTCTCTCGCTCATTTTTTGACCCCTGAATATGTGTTGTTGCCCGGCTTTTGTGATGTGCATGTGCATTTTCGTGAGCCGGGTTTTTCATATAAAGAAACGATTGCGAGCGGTTCTTCCTCAGCTTCTTGCGGCGGCTATACTGCGGTATGCACGATGCCCAATCTTTCACCGGTTCCTGACAGTCTTGACAATTTGAAATGTCAGCTGTCGCTGATCGAAAACGGAGCATCCATTGCGGTATATCCGTATGCTTCGATTACGGTTGGGCAGAAGGGCAAAGCGCTGTCTGCCATGGAAGAGCTTGCACCGTTTTCAATTGCGTTTTCTGATGACGGACGCGGTGTACAAAGTGATTCGATGATGGAAGAGGCAATGAAAAAGGCAAAGGCTTTGGGAAAAATCATTGTCGCGCACTGCGAAGTCAACGATCTTTTACATGGTGGGTATATTCACGATGGCGAATACTGTCGTGCGCACGGACATCGAGGCATTTGCTCGGAAAGTGAGTATCTTCAGATCGAGCGTGATATTGCACTTGCTAAGAAAACGGGTTGCGCCTATCACATGTGTCACATATCCGCCAAAGAAAGTGTGGCGGCGATCCGACGGGCAAAAGCAGAGGGCGTGAACATCACGTGCGAGACAGCGCCACACT
>JAFTKF010000022.1 GCA_017453405.1 Clostridia bacterium | reverse complement strand
ATCGGCAAATATGCCTTTGAAGGTGACGACATTTCACACATTACCATTCCCTCTACCGTGACGACGATCGGAGCAGGTGCATTTTATAATTGCCGCACCCTCGAAAGCGTGATCCTGTATGAAGGCATCACCTATATCGACCGTGTTGCTTTTGACGCCTGCTACAGTCTCGCAACCGTTTACTATGTCGGCACTGCCGCTTCCTGGCAAGCGATTGCGGGAAAATCTCCCTCTCTCCCCGTCACGTATCTTTCCTGACGACCTGTCGGAATGAAAGGACTCACTATGTTTATCAAACGATTTGTTTTCATTCTTTTTCTTTCTCTTGTATTGACGCTTCTTCTTGTTTCCTGCGGGGATAGCGTCACTACCGATCCTTCTACCACACAAGCCCCCACAACCGTAACTCCCACGACAGGCTCGCCCGTCGGATCGGAGGCTGACACCACGACGGCAGGCAGTCCGACACTTGACTGTGTTCACGAACTGGCGGAGCGGGTGATCGCACCCTCCTGCACGCAGGGCTATACGCTTCATTACTGCCTGAAATGCACCTACAGCTACAGCGATAGCTTTGTGGATGCTGTCGGTCACACCTACAAGGATACCGTGACCGCGCCCACTTGTACGGCAAAGGGCTATACCACCCACACCTGCACGGTCTGTGAGCATTCCTATAAGGACAGCGAGACCGCCGCGACGGGGCACAGCTACGGTGAATATGTGATCACCAAGGAAGCGACCCCCACCCAGAAGGGCACGATGACCGCCACCTGCACGGGCTGTCGGAAAACCCAAACCAAAACGTATGAACACGAAAGTGTTGCTACAGCATCCAAAGGACTTGCCTTTACGTTGTCTTCCGACAAAAAGACCGCGACCTTGACAGGCCTTGGCAGCTGTACCGATACGACCGTGACAGTGCCTGCTCTGACACCGGAAGGCGCAATCGTGACAGCCATTGCGGGCTACGCCTTTAAAAATACCGCCGTCACCGAGGTCATTCTTCCCGACTCTGTCACCGAGATCGCAAACTACGCGTTTGCAAGTGCGCCCTCGCTGACGAAGGTCAACATTCCCGAAGGGGTTACGGTGATCGGTACGTTCGTTTTTGCGAATTCCGAGAAGCTTGAAACCGTCGTTTATGCTGCCGCCAACTGCAAGCGGGCAGGGAAGAGCGGCGACTGGGACTATGCATTTGAAAATTCCTCTGTCAAGCACCTCATCTTTACCGATGCGGTCGAGACGATCCCAATGTATCTTTGTTCAAACGCCAAAGCGCTGGAGTCGGTTACCTTCGGAAAATCGCTGATCGCGATCAACTACAATGCGTTTGAAAATACGACCTCGTTAAAAGAGATCGTATTCCCCGAAGGACTGGATGATATTTACGATTACGCCTTCTCCGGCTCTGCGCTTACGAAGATCACCCTGCCCGAAAGCCTTACGTCCATTCGCGAAGAAGCTTTTTACGGCTGTCCTCTTGATCAGGAGCTTCTGATTCTCGGCAAAAATATCACCTCGATCGGCGATCGTGCGTTTATCGGCGCTGTCAGAATCGGAACACTTCAGGTGAACTCCACCACGATCTTCAGTGCCTCGCGCCGTGTTGACGGTACGTTTACCAATGCCTCGATCGGAAAGATCGAGCTTTGCGAGGGAATCACTACGCTGCCGCAGAGATTCTTCCAGGGTATCAAAGGGCTGCAAACGCTCGTTTTGCCCGATTCTTTTGAAACCGTTCCCGAAGGATTTTTATCGGGTGCTTCCGATCTTGTATCGATCACCCTCGGTAAAAATACCGTAACGGTCAAAAGCTCCGCTTTCGCAGGTTGCGAAAAGCTGACGGCTGTTATGGGCGCTGAGCGCGCTACAAGCTTTGGCGACAGTGTGTTTGCCAACTGTCGGTCGCTGAAGACGGTCGAGCTTACCGCCGCAACCTCGCTTGGCACAAACCTTTTCTATAACAGCGGCATTACCGCCTTCACACTTCCCGAAACGATTGATGAAATTCCCGAACGCTTTTTCGAAAACTGCACTGCTCTTACTGCATTCACCATTCCCGCCAAGGTGAAAACGATCGGGAAAAACGCATTCACGGGAACGGGTATTACCGCTTTGACACTGCCCAAGACGCTGGAAAGCTTCGGCTCTGCCTTTTCGGGTATGACCGCGCTTGAAACGGTGTCGATTGCAGACGGCATCAAAACGATCGGCGGCTCGGCGTTTGCCGACTGCACAGCACTGCGGGAGGTTCATCTTCCCGACAGTGTCACAGCCATTGGCAGTGAAGCCTTCGCGGGCTGTACCGAGCTTAAAGCAGTCACGCTGTCTTCGGCACTTGCCGATATCGGCTCGGGCGCGTGGAAAGACTGCACATCGCTTGAAAGCATTGTATTGCCCGCTTCCTTAAAGGGCGTTGCACCGAAGCTTTTCAGTAACTGCACATCACTGAAAGAAGTTGTTTTCTCTTCGGGTATTACCGCAATCGGTGACTATGCCTTTGCCGGTACAGCACTTCAGACTCTGACTCTTCCCGATGGATGTACACAGATCGGCATCCGCGCATTTGCCGCCTGCAAGGAACTCACTTCGGTATCCTTTGGCAAATCGCTCCTTACCGTGAAGGAATACGCCTTTTCGGGCTGTGAAAAGCTGTCTCTTGTCGCGCTTTCCGATACGACCGAGCGTGTGGAGCGTTATGCCTTTTCGGGATGCAGTGCCCTTACGACACTCACCCTCGGAAACTCGCTTACCTATATCGGCTCGGGCGCGTTCCAAAACTGTGCCGCTCTTACGCGTGTGTATTTGCCAGAAAGCCTTAGTGCGATGAAGATCGATACGAAGAGTAACGAGGTCCTTCCGTTTGCGGGCGCTTCCTCTTCGCTCACCTTCTATACTTCGCTTTCAAGTGTTACGGCAGAATGGCGCTTCTATTTTGGCAATGTGATCGCCGATACCACCTACGACGAATTTTTAACCCTTGCCTGATACGGCAACAACAAAACGGGCAGACCGTCGCGGTCTGCCCGTTTTGTTGTTTAGTATTCGGAATAGAAGAGATAATGACCCTTGGGTACGGTTTTGGTTTTGCCGCCGACGGTGACGGTTGCTTCAACCGGGGTCTCAATCTCATAGCGCCAGCCGTTTTCAAAGCGCTCCCAATGGGAAGTCACCTTGCCGTGACGAGTCTCGATCGATGCTGTCAGATGCGAAAGGCGGCGATCGGGATGGGGTGCGATCGCGACTTTGGCAAAGCCGGGTGCTTCCTCTACCGTTTGGATGCCTGCCGCGACACCGTAGATCCAGTCACCGACTGCACCGTAGGCATAGTGATTGTATGAGTTCATTCCCGCGCTCCAGACAGATCCGTCCTCTTTGATGCCGTCCCAATGCTCCCAGATGGTGGTAGCACCCTGCTTGACCGAGAAGAGCCACGAGGGATAGGTGTCCTGCAAAAGAAGAGAATATGCAAGCTCGGTATAGCCGTTTTGTGACAGCGCGTGGAGCAGATAGGGCGTACCCACAAAGCCGGTATTCAGATGAATGCCGTTGTCGATCACGAGCTTGGCAAGGGATGCCGCAACCTCGGCTTTGTTCGGTGTGATATCAAAATACAGTGCCAGAATATGCTCGGTCTGTGTACGGTATTCGGTAAAGCGGGCGTTGATGGCATCACGGATCTTGTCGGCAAGCGTTTCATATTCCTCGTAGGGCTTACCGAGTGCCTTTGCTGCCTTTGCCACAAGGCGCACGCTGTTGCAGTAATAGCAGGAAGCGAGAAAATCCTTGTTGGTTGCCGAATCGGTGGTTTCCTTGCCGAGATCCAGTGCGCACCAGTCGCCGTAGTGAATGCATCCCGTCCAGAGATATTGGTCTTTCGAATGAAGCGCGATATAGCCGATCCAACGGCGCATCATATCAAACTGTTTTTCGAGAAGTGCTGAGTTGCCGTAGGAAAGATAGATCTGCCAAGGGCAAATGGTAGCGGCATCACTCCACGCGGCGGAGCAGTGCTTGTCTCCGATGATCATCGGAACAACGTGCGGAATTCCGCCATCCTCCCACTGCTCGGCGCGCATATCGCCCAGCCATTTGTCGAAGAATTTTTCCACATCAAACTGATAGGTTGCCGTGCGGCAGAAGACCTCGGCGTCTCCTGTCCAGCCAAGACGCTCGTCGCGCTGAGGGCAGTCGGTCGGAATGTCAAGGAAATTGTCGCGCTGACCCCATTCGATGTTTTCGATCAGGCGGTTGAGCATGGGATCGGAGGTGGTGACACTGCCGATTTTCTTGATGTTGGAATGCACCACGATCGCACAAAAATCATCGGGATCGGGTGTTCCCGGGTATTCGTCAATCACGATATAGCGAAAGCCGTAGAAGGTGTGTGTGGGCTTATAGCTTTGCACGCCGTCGCGGCAGATATAGGTAAGCGTCGCTTTTGCCGAGCGATAATTCTCGGTATAGACATTGCCGTCACGGTCAAGGATCTCAAAATGGCGGATCTTCACACGGTCTCCCTTTTTGGCGTTGACCGAAAAGGCAATATAGCCCGTGAGATTTTGCCCGAAATCCAGTACCGTTTCCCCTTTGGGAGTGGTCAGAATGGCTTTCGGGGTGAGTGTCATCATTTCGCGGATCTCCTCGCCCTCCTGCTCAATCAGGATATCTTTGGTTTTGTCGATCACCTTGACGGGGAGAAGGGGGGTATCGGTGATCCCGGCATCGTAAAGCTCGCCGTCATAGATCTCGCAGTCCAGCAGTGCCGAGCGGCGGCAGAACCAGCTTTCGTCCGTGACAAAGCTTTCTTCACTGCCGTCGGTATACGTGACGCGCAGCTCGCCGATCAGGGCATAATCCGAGGGATGATAGGGATGGTGGTCATACCACGCAAGATGGCTCATATTCAAGCCCTTGGCGACCGTTACCGCAAGCGTTGCGGTTTCTTCCAGCATAGAGGTGACATCGTAGGTCTGTACCTGCAGGCGCTTCTGATACATTGTCCATCCGGGGGCAAGAACGTATTCCCCGACGCGAACGCCGTTGATCGTGGCAACATAGACACCGACCGAGGTCAGTGACAGTGTGGCTTGGCGAATGGCTTTGGGAAAGGTCAGTGTGGTTTGAAAGATCGGTGCGACCGAGCCGAATGCTTCGGATGTCGCGATCCATTTGGCGTTTGTTAACATAGATATCTCCTCGCTTTCTTTCTTGGTCATATTGTACCATAATCCTGCGGCAAGTGCAAGAGTTTTTTGCGGTTTCGCTAGAAAAGACAGATTTTCTTACAATTTTAACAACAGAAGGACGAATCTTAAAAATGCGAGGCTTTTGACTATTGAAATCGGCTTCTTTGTGTGGTATAATGATCAAAACGCAAAGGAGGATTGGGATGAGACACAACGGCTGGGTATTTATTTCGCACTCGCATCAGGATATAAAACGGGTCAGACGGATTCGCAACCGTCTTGAGGAATTGGGCTTTGAACCGCTGTTATTTTTCCTCAAATGTCTGTCGGATAAGAATGAGATCGAGGGGTTGATCAAGCGCGAGATCGACGAGCGCGAATGGTTCATTTATCTGGACAGCGAAAACGCGAGAGCTTCCACGTGGGTGCAGACCGAGCGCGATTATATCGAGACCCGTCAGGGCAAAAAGATCTTTACGATCAGTCTTGACGATACCGAAGAAGAGCAAATGGCGGCAATTGAGCATCTTGCACGGCAGATGAAGGTGTTTATTGCGGCATCCCGCAACGACAATGCATTGACCAAGCGGCTGACGCAGGCGTTTTTTGAAAAGGATATGTTTGTGATGACCGATGCCGATGTGATCGGCGGAAGCTTCTGGGACCGTGTCAACAATTCTCATTTGGAGGAAGCGGCAAGAAGCGGCTTTGTCTTGCTGATCGTCAGCGAACACACCGCCGATTCCGAGGCAGTTTTGTCCGAGGTGAAAAAGACGGTCTCCTCAGGCGGAAAGCTTGTGCCGATCTTCGTGGGAAATGCGTATATACCGATCAGGCTGATGGAGGCGATCGGGACGGTTCCGGGCGTTCATATCAGCACGGATCCCACAGAAGACGAGATCAAACGGGTCGTGGAAGCCGTGCTTTCGCGTGTGGAGTATTATGACAGTGATATGACAAAGGGTTTGGGCTTCCGTTATGCCCGAACGATCACGCTTCCGCCGATTTCACGCATCAATTCCGATTTTTTCGCGCTGTGTGAAAATCTGGAGACGGTCACGGTGCCTCCGAGCGTGATCTATATGGAGGCAGATGTGTTTGACGGGCTTGGCGATATTCTCGTCAGATGCTATGCCGATTCCTACGCCGAGCGTTTTTGTAAGATCCATCAAATACGGTATGAAATTATAGGAGATGTACAATGAACGAAATCAAATATACCAAAAATCCCATCATT
>JAFTKF010000250.1 GCA_017453405.1 Clostridia bacterium | reverse complement strand
AGGCTTTCCAGCGAAACAATAACGGGAAGACGACCGACCAGCTCGGGAATCAGACCGTATTTGACAATATCGTGCGGATTGATGTCGCGCGCAAGCTGATTGTTCTTTTCGGTATCCTTTTGCGAAATGGGATCGCTGGCGTAACCGATCGCTCTGCCGCCGCGGCGTTTTTCCACAATCGCGTTGATGCCGTCAAAAGCACCGCCGCAGATAAAGAGAATATCTTTGGTGTTGATCTGGATAAAATCCTGCCCGGGGTGTTTTCTGCCGCCCTGCGGAGGAACATTGGCAACCGTGCCTTCGAGAATTTTCAAAAGTGCCTGCTGAACGCCCTCACCCGACACATCACGGGTGATCGAGCGGTTTTCCGAGCGGCGCGAGATCTTATCGATCTCGTCAATATAAATAATACCTTTTTCAGCTCGTGCAATGTCGAAATCAGCCGCCTGAATCAGCTTTAACAAAATATTTTCAACATCCTCGCCGACATAGCCTGCCTCGGTCAGTGTGGTGGCATCGGCAATGGCAAAGGGAACTTGCAAAGCTTTTGCCAGATTTTGAGCAAGGTAGGTCTTACCGACACCCGTAGGGCCGAGAAGAAGGACATTGCTTTTCTGAATCTCCACTTCACCATCCTCTTCACGCGAGAGAATACGCTTATAGTGATTGTACACGGCGACTGACAATGCTTTTTTGGCAAAGTCCTGACCGATGACATACTCATCCAGCGAGCCCTTGATCGCGGGGGGCTTGGGCAGGGAGTTCATTGTAAATGCGGCGCTGTCGTCGGTTTCCTTGTCGCTGAGGGTATATTCATCGATCAGCTCTGAGCAGATCTCAATGCAGTGATTGCAGATCGCAACGCCGGTAGGAGAGGGAATCAGAAGCGCTACTTCCTCTTCGGGTCTTGAACAAAAGGAGCAACGCATTTTTTTGGGAGTTCTATTATCTGCCATACAAACCTCGTATCGTAGTTGTTTGATGAGAAAAGACCGACGGTGTTCGGGCGTCGGTCTTTCCAAAAATTATCTTGCGCGAATGACCTTGTCCACAAGTCCGTATGCACAGGCTTCGTCAGCAGTCATAAAGTTATCACGCTCGGTATCGCGTGCGATCTCTTCGATAGACCTGCCGGTGTTATCCGCGAGGATCTCATTGAGTTTGTTGCGCGTTTTCAGAATGTGCTCGGCGTGGATCTTGATGTCGCTTGCCTGACCTTTGGCGCCGCCAAGAGGCTGGTGGATCATAATTTCGCTGTTGGGAAGGGCAAAGCGTTTGCCCTTAGCACCGCTCGAAAGGAGGAATGCGCCCATACTTGCCGCCATACCGATACAGTAGGTGGCAACATCGCATTTGATGAAGTTCATCGTGTCGTAGATCGCAAGACCGTCGGAAACCGATCCGCCGGGGGAATTGATGTAAAGGCAGATGTCTTTGTCGGGGTCTTGACTTTCCAAGAAGAGGAGCTGAGCCACAACAAGGGATGCTGTGACCTGATTGACTTCATCGGTAAGGAAAATGATTCGGTCGTTGAGAAGACGGGAATAGATGTCGTATGCGCGTTCGCCGCCACTTGTTTTTTCAATTACGGTTGGTACTAATGCCATGGTGTTGACCTCTCTTTCGTGTTTTGTGCCCGAGAGCGTCGGGTAGGGGATTATTCGGCAGGAGTTTCCTCAGTGGGAGTTTCCTCAGTTGCTTTTTTCTTGGAAGCGCGCTTTGCTTTGAATACCGCGTTATCCTTTACGAAGGTTGCTGCCTTGGAGACGCGAACATCAGCAGCGATATCATCCTTCGAAACGAGTGCTTCAACCTGTGCAACTTCCATATTGTATGCCTTGGCGATCTTTTCGATCTCTTCCATCACTTCAGCATCGGTTGCTTCGATGCCTTCAAGCTCTGCGATCTTTTCAAGAGCAAGGCGGCTCTTGACTCTCTTTTCTGCGTCGGGACGAACATCAGCCTTGAGAGCATCCATCGTCATTCCGGTGTACTTAAGATAGGTGTTCAGATCAAGACCCTGGCTCTTGAGACGGTTGTCGTACTGCGAGAGCATTTCGTCAACTTCGATCTCATACATAATTTCGGGAATATCGCCAACGAGCTTCGAAACGAGAACATCCACGATCTCGTCATCGGTTTCGCGATCTGCGTTTTCAGCCTTTCTCTTGCTGATTGTTGCCTTAACATCTGCCTTGTATTCAGCAAAGGTTTCGAAATCCGAAACATCCTTTGCGAATTCGTCGTCAAGCTCGGGAAGCTCAACTGCCTGAATGCTGTGAAGCTTGATCTTGAAGACAACGGGAGCACCTGCAAGCTCGGAAGCACCGTAGTTTTCGGGGAAGGTTACGTTGATCTCGAATTCTTCGCCGATGGTGTGACCGGCAACCTGTTCCTCAAAGCCGGGAATGAAAGAGCCGCTGCCAAGCTTGAGCTCGTAGCTTTCGCCCTTGCCGCCCTCAAAAGCAACGCCATCCTTGAAGCCTTCAAAGTCGATGGTGGTGACATCGCCCATTTCGGCGGCTCTGTCGGTAACATCAATTCTTCTTTCGTTTCTTTCGCGAACCTTGTTGATCTCAGCCATGATCTCGTCTTCGGTTACGCGAACGGTCTTCTTGGTCAGGGTAATGCCCTTATAGTCAGCGATCGTCACCTCAGGCTTCAGCCATACGGTTGCGGTCATAACAAGACCGTTTTCGTCGATCGAAACAATGTCAAATTCTGCCTTGCCGACGGTTTCAAGTCCCGATTCCTTGAGTGCTTCTTCATAAGCCTCGGGAAGAACATCGTTGATGGCATCTTCATACAAGAAGCCCTTGCCGTACATCTTTTCGATCAGGCTTCTGGGTGCTTTGCCCTTGCGGAAGCCGGGAAGGGTGATGTTGGCTTTCTTCTTGTTATAGACTGCGGTAACAGCCTTTTCAAAGGTTTCGGCATCAACGGCAAATTCAATGACTGCCTTGGTGCTTTCGGGTTTGGTTACGTTTTTCAAGCTCATTGTAGCTTATCCTCCGTGTGTGTAATCATTCTTTTTTTACAATCACATTATTTTAATGTATAGAATGGAATTTGTCAAGACTTTTTTCAAAAATAATGCTATAAATTCTCAGGATTTTCCTTCTGTTTCGATCAAAAGCGGGGTAAAATTCAAATAATCGGCAGAAACCGTATAAAAATCGATT
>JAFTKF010000249.1 GCA_017453405.1 Clostridia bacterium | reverse complement strand
TAGAAACTCGCTTGATACTTACTATGATCCGATGTTTCACGTGAAACATCGGATCATAGTAAGTATCAAGCGAGTTTCTATTGCCTCGCAAAAAATCTTTTGTTAATTATTTAACAATCCCATAATGTTTCACGTGAAACATTATGTCGCCGGTTCAGATGTGGTTTCACGTGAAACATGCGTGGCAAGAAATGCGCATTCTTCGTCGAATTCCCGATCCTTGGGAATCGTAATGATGATTTTTACGCTTGTATCATCCTCCACCTCTTCCGACTGCACAGAAACACCTTTTTTTCCAAGTCTTAAAAGCGGCTTCTTGAGAAATCCGCGAACAAAATCGAGAGCATCCCGACCGCTGATACTGTGATCACTTGTTTTTGCACGGGATTTCGGAAGCAGGATCGCATCAATATAGTCTTCGGTCGCTTTTACCGATAAATGATGCTCACCCACAAAAACAAGACATCTGACTCTTGTTTTTTCGTTATGCAAACGGAGAAGTGCCCGTGCGTGGCGCTCGGTCAAGTGGTATTCTTCAAGAAGCAGGCGTTCTTTTGATGTAAAGCGAAGTAAGCGAAGCTTATTTGCGATATTTGACTGACTTGTAGAAAGCCGTTTGGCAAGGGTATCCTGTGTCAGATGATATTCTTCGATCAGCATCTTTAATGCTTCCGCGAGTTCAAACATGGAAAGATCTTTTCGCATAATATTTTCGATGATCGCCACTTCTGCCGCTTCTTCAGATGTCAGATCAGATACCAAGCAGGGAATTTCATCGCGCGACAGCATCTGAAAAGCACGAAAACGGCGTTCTCCGGCAACAATAATATAAGGCTTGTCCGTGTGGTCACGTTCGGAACGTGCACGAACTGTAATTGGCTGCAGTAAGCCGTGCTGACGGATGCTGTCTGCCAAGGAGACGATCTCCACTTCGTCAAACTGTCTGCGTGGCTGATTGGGGTTCGGAGAAAGGGAAGACAAGGGAAGGGAGACAAGAGTTCCCAAAGAACTGTCAAATTCTTCATTTTGAGTCGTTGATTTCCGTTTAAAATAGAGTTTTTTCATCATAATTCACCTAAAAATACTATTTTTATCGAATCAGAAAGCGAAAAAGCACTAGAGGAAGCAGATCTTTATCGCTTTTTCCTTATCCGATCGCTGTTTTCCACATTTCTGTGTAAATCCTGTGGATATTCTCACTATATCATAGTTAAAACAAAAAGCGAGACGAGTTTTGTCAAACGGGAAATAATATTTCTCTAAAATTTTGTGTGTATCGTTTTGATACATTCTGATAAAATTTCAAATATATTCAGCATTCTTTCATACGGGGTTCATAATTTTTATGTATACTTAATTTATCTATTGTAAAATTTGTGTAAAGTCAAATTATCAAGGTGAAGATTTTATGAAAAAACTCTTTATGCTTCTTTTGATACTCGCGCTTGCTTCGGTCACGGTTGCCTGCACCCCTGCGGAAACAGCAGAAAAGCCCGATGACACGACCGAATCAACAAGCAGTATCACAACCACCATACCGGCGACAACAACCGACAAAACAGCAAATGACCCTTTGAAAACCTCAGAAAATCCACCCAAAACCACCGATGACCCCATGGAGACAACCGCAATCACCACCGTGACAACACCCACCGTCACAGAAAAGGACGACACCGATCCCGAGCTTGGCGGCTCAGAAAGTGATGTTACTGATGGCGCATACGGATTTTCCGACCGCGATTTTCGTACCGATTCCAACACACTGCAAGCAACCATTGCGCTGAAAGGGACAACGGCAGAGGTAAACGGCACGGGCGTCACGGTATCGGGTAGTACCGTCACGATCAGCAAAGAAGGCAGCTACCGCCTCTCCGGCAGCTTAACCGACGGCAGAATCGTGGTTTCTGCCGACAAATCCGCCAAAATACAGCTGATTCTCGACTCTGTCAGCATCCATTCTTCTGACGGACCCGCGATCTTCATTGAAGCCTGCGACAAGGTCTTTCTGACACTTGCCAAAAATAGCGTCAACACGGTAAGCGACGGCGCGACTTATCAATTCACACATCCCGAGACTACGCCCGATGCCGCCATTTTTTCCCGCGAGGATATGACACTGAATGCAGCAACCGGGGGAAAACTCACCGTAACGGGTCAGTATAAGCACGGAATCGTTTCCAAGGACGATCTTGTGATCACGGGTGGGATTCTCGATGTCACCTCAGAAAAGGTCGCGCTCAACGCCAAAGATGCCGTGAAGATCGGGGGCGGAACGCTTACCCTCAACGCAGGTACGGATGGCATTCGTGCCGATAATACCGAAGACACCGAAAAAGGCTACATTTATATCCATAAGGGTACGATTACCGTTCAGTGCCAAAATGACAGCTTACAAGCCGAGACCGCTATTCGCATCGATGGCGGTACAGTCGATATCCAATCGGGTGCAGGTGCACCGAACAGCAACCGCCAGTACAGCGGAACAGAATCGATCAAGGGCATCAAAGCAGGCGGAATCGTTGAAATTCTCGGCGGTACGGTAACCGTGAACGCCGAAGACGACGGAATTCATTCGAATAACGAAGTGATGATTCAAGACGGCATTGTAACCATCGCTTCAGGGGATGACGGCATCCACGCTGACACGCTCTTGACAATTGCAGGGGGATCTGTCACCGTTCAGAAAAGCTACGAAGGTCTTGAAGCGATGACCATCGAGATTAAAGGCGGCATAACCGATGTCACCGCATCGGATGACGGCATCAACGCTTCAAGCGGCTCATCGAACGGCAATGATTTCTGGGGCGGCGGTGGCGGTATGCAAGCCGACCCTGACTGCTCGGCAACCATATCCGGCGGCACTCTTGTACTGAACGCTTCGGGGGACGGACTCGACTCCAACGGCACACTGACCGTTTCGGGCGGTGTGGTTCTGGTGGCAGGTCCTACCAATAGCGGCAACGGCGCGATCGACTACGGAAGCTCGGCAACTGTCACAGGCGGCACCGTTATCGCCATCGGCGCTTCCGGCATGGCAACCGGATTCACAAGCGGCACGATCGGGAGCTTTATGACAACGGTTTCGGGCGGCAGTGCCGGCAAAACACTTGCCATTGTCGATGAAACGGGCAGAGTCATTGCTTCCTTTGACGCACCGAAAAGCTATGCCTCGGTAGTGGTAGCCTCACCCCTTATGACGGTCGGCAATACCTACTCGATCGTGGTCGGCGGCAGTGTTTCAAACACTGACCAATACGGCTTTACCGATAACGGTAGCGTTACCGGCGGTACGACTGTCAAGAGCGTTACCCTGACCTCTCTGATCACCAATTCCGGCGGTATGGGTGGCGGTATGGGTGGCGGTATGGGTGGTGGCGGGGGACGTCCGCCCCGCGGATAAGCAACCAAAAGTTTACATCAGTCGCAAAAGCAACCGTTAGTTGACAACTAACGGTTGCTTTTTGTGGTGCTTTCGGCTTTTCAGGAGGAATAAAGGATATACGCCAAAAGACCGTATCACCAAAACGTGATACGGTCTTTTTTCAACCAACAGTTGACAATTAATTTTTACGGTACGTACCGGGCGAGAAGAGGATGAACATCGGCAAAAATTCCAGTCTGCCGAACAGCATATCCAGTGTCAACACCAGCTTGGAGAGAATCGAATAGGACGAGAGGTTGCCAAAGGGCGTGATCGTTCCCATCACGGGACCGACATTGTTGAGGCAGGTCAGAACTGCCGTCAGATTGGTTTCAATCGACATATTGTCTAAGGACACCAGCACAAAGGACGCAACAAGGATCACGGCATACATGGCAAGATAGTTGCCTGCCGAACGCACCGTTTCTTCTTCCAATGAATCGCCGTCCATCTTGATCCGGTTGACCGAATTGGGGCGAAGCATATGCTTCAGCTCGCGGAACATATTCTTGAAAAGGATCATCACACGCGACACCTTCATACCGCCCGCCGTTGAGCCTGCGGATGCGCCGATAACCATCATCACGATCACAAGCGCTTTGGAAAAAGACGGCCACAAGCCATAATCGGTCAAAACGAAACCGGTGGTTGACATCGTGGAGGTAACTGTGAAAAACGCCGTGCGGATGGCATCACCCACCGCGTCATACATCGACAGCGTGTTCAGCGTGATCGCTGCCGTGAAAACAAGCGTCAGGGCAAGATATACGCGAAGCTCGGAGTTTTTGAAGATCTCGCGCACCTTGCCAATCAGAATAAAGAAATAAATATTGAAATTCGTACCGAACAAAAGCATAAAGATTGCAGTGATCCACTCGACAGCAGGGCTTTGGTAGCCTGCGATCGAATTGTTCAGAACTCCGAAGCCGCCGGTTCCCGCCGTCGAAAAAGCGGTGATCAGCGCATCGTAGAAATCAAGACCTGCAATCAGAAGGGCACAAAGCTCGATCACGGTCAGAACGAAATAGATCGCATACAGGATCAATGCCGTTCGGCGCAGACGGGGGACAAGCTTGCCCTTGGTAGGTCCGGGGACTTCGGCACGCAGAAGATGGATATTTCTGCCCCCCTCCGAGGGGATCAGCGCCATCATAAAGACAAGAACACCCATACCGCCGACCCAGTGCGTAAAGGCACGCCACATCAGGATAGAGCGCGAAACCGCGTCAAGATCGGGCATTATGGTAGCACCTGTCGTGGTAAAGCCCGAAACCGTTTCAAACAGCGCATCGACATAGTGGGGGATCGCGCCGTCGAACACAAAAGGAAGCGCACCGAATGCCGAAAGAAGGATCCAGGCAAGCGCCACCACCACAAAGCCCTCTTTGGCAAAAATACGGGTATTGCGGGGCTTGATCAGAAGGCAGGGAGCGGC
>JAFTKF010000248.1 GCA_017453405.1 Clostridia bacterium | reverse complement strand
GGTTCAAAGTCGCTCTGACGGAATTCGTCAAGCAGGTTCATCACCAAAAGCTCGGTGGTACGGTGCAAACGGCGAAGCAAAGCCAAAAAGCGCTTGGAGGTATTGTCACGGCGCAGTTTTTGTGAAAATTCTTCAAGGATCTCAGAGAGAATCCGACGCGCTTCTTCATCGGTAATTGATTTCAGATCACCTTTCACACGTGAGAAAAACGCCTCAAGGATCTCGTGAATAAAGGTGCCGATATCCGGCGAGTCAAACTGCCCTCTCGCGCCCTCTGAAAGCTTCAGGGTGTGGCGGCAGTGATAGGCAAAGGGACAAAGCGAAAAGCTGTCGGTCTTTGACTGCGTCAGGCTGACGGTATCTCCGTAAAGTGCTCTTGCCGCCTTCGAAGAGAGCATCTCATTCGCCGCGTCAAGCTCGGTAGACAACGCATATTGCCCTGCCGAAAGGATGCCAAGTGATTCGACCGAATAGCCCTTTCGTACCGCGTACTCTAAGATTTCGGGCGTGCCGTAAAGAAGCGCCTCGGTCGGAAGCTCGTCATAGCTTTGGATCTCACGGTTGTCAAACAGCTGCATCGTATCCAGCAAAGCACCTGACGGAAACGCCTCCTTGCCCGTAAGATCCCCGAAGGAATAGGTCAGTGTCACCGAATCCGAAGCACCGGTTACCGCACGGTAGAAATACAGCTTTTCATCCAGCGTGCGACGTGCGATCAAGGGGGAGGTGGCAAGACCCAAGGACAAAAGCGCTTCCTTTTCCTCGTTGTCAAAGCATCCGTTATCTCCCACCGTTTGCGGGAATTCCCCTTCACGCAGTCCCATAATATAGACATGCTTGGTGTTATTTTTGCGGAAAAGCGAGGCATTGCCCACCGTGACCTCATCAATACGTGAGGGCAACGCACCCATATCCGCCTCGCGCAAAAGCGCCGCAAGCAGGCGGCTGTATTCCTGCGAATGTACACGAAGATCGCCCGCGACCTCAACAAGCTCGTCCAGTGACTTCATCAGGGTGTCGTGCAAGAGGGCGTGATCCTCCAAGGTATCCCCGACATCACCGTAAGCCGCGTGAAGAAAAGCACGCGAGGAGACCTTCTCCCCTACCTTCATTTCCTGAAGAAAATATACCAGAGCACGGGATACCGAGCGCACGGTGGATTCCCCTTCAAACGCCTCAAAAAACGCCGTCAGCGGTCGAATCAGCTTTTCGCGCAGTGTGTTCAGATAGAGAAGCCGCTCGTTTGCCTTCTCGTCAAAGGGCTCGGAAAAGCCAAAGGGATTCATCTGCCAGCCATAGTCATCAAACCACCGCTTGCCCGTGATCTTCCAGACCTCGGCATATTCCTCGATCGCGTCGCATTCCTCTGCCGTCAAGGGAGAAAGACCCGTGCGCAGAAACGCGATCACATCCTCACGCCGCCAGAAACGCGCGTGAATATCCAAAGCGGATAACAGCATTCTTGCCGTACTCATCGCCGTCACATCGCGGCGCGCGGAAATAAAATACGGAATGCCCGCCCCTTCCAGGGCGGCATCCAGAATACCGAGATAGTGATCGGTATCTCTTGCCACAATGGCAAAATCACGGTATCTTGCGCCTGCCATCACACGGCGCTTGATGTCGGCGGCGATCAGGCGTACCTCCTCATACACCCCCGGGCAGGCAATTGCCGTTACGCTTTTTTTGCCGCTTGCCGCAAAGGGCATCGGGCGGCGCGCGCCGTAATTCTTCGCAAAAAACGCAATTTCTCCGTCATCTGCCGTTTCGGTTACGTAATGCTCCGACACACTATGACCGGTATCGTTGGCAAGCTTACGAAGCAGTCTGTCGGTATCGGCAAGCTTTTCAAAAAAGTCACGGCGGTCGCGGCGGTCATAAAGAAGCGTTACGGTGATCTCCTCGGCATCCTTGAAAAGCACGCGCATAAAATCGATCTCGTCGGGCGTGAAGCCGTCAAACGAATCAAGAACGATATGATAGCCCGCGAACACGCCCTTGCCCTCACAAAGCGCCGTGGCACGGTCAAGATCCTTGGCAGCATCATCGTGCTCCTCGGAAAGAATGGCGGTGTACGCCGCATAGAGCGTCGCAATATCCGAAAGCTTAGCACGGAATTTTTCGTCCTCGGTCTCGGCTGCCGCCTTTTCAAGATCCTCGGGTGTCACGCGGTAAAGCATAAGCTCCGCCACCGTATCGTATAACAGCCGTACCGTTGCCATATCGTCGATCGGAATCTCGCGGTATTCCTTCATTACCTGCGAAACACTTTGCAGTGCCCGCCACATCACGATCTGCTTGGCACCCTTCCCGATATAATGATATCGAAGCCCGCCAAAGCGGCGAAACACGGTATTTGCCATTCTCGCAAAGGAAGAAACCTCTCCAAGATGTCCGCCGTCCATAGTGCTTAGCGCGCCCTCGGTCTCCAGCACCTGCTGATCAGGCACGAAAACAAGAACCGGTCGCTCCGATTGCAGCAGCTGACCCAGCTTTTCGTATAATGCCTCGCGCAGACTTTGGGGATTCAATGAATAAAAAAGATTCAGCATATCGAAAGTCTTCTTTCATAAACAAATTTCTGAGCGGTACGTGAACAAAAAACAAGCGGACACGCCGCTTGTTTTTGTCAGATATCCGCTTGGAATAAATACTCGGCGCCGTGCCTTGCAATATAATCTTTTCTGCGGTCGGGATTGTCACCCAGCATAATATCAAACATTTCCGCCGTTTTAAAGGCATCATCTTCGCAAATACGGATCAGGCGGCGCGAGGCGGGATTCATCGTGGTTTTGGACATCATATCCGCTTCATTCTCACCAAGTCCCTTGGAACGCTGGATGGTATATTTTTTCTTGTTCTCGTCAAGCTCTTTTAAAATCGCTGCCTTTTCCCTCTCGTCATACGCAAAGAAGGTCTCATCCTTGGTGGTGATCTCAAACAAGGGAGATTCCGCAATATACACCCTGCCCTCCCGTAAGAGCGTGGGAAGCAGGCGGTAGAACATCGTCAGGATCAGCACGCGGATCTGGAAGCCGTCCTCGTCGGCATCGGTACAAATGATGATCTTGCTCCATTTCAGGCGGCTGAGCTCAAAGATCGAAAGATCCGCACCCTTGCCCTTGGATTTGGTTTTAGTCTCCAGTTCCACACCGCAACCGATCACGCGGAGCAGATCGACGATAATATCGCTGGAAAAGATCTTGTCATAGGTACTCTTCAGGCAGTTGAGCGTTTTACCGCGCACCGGCATAATTGCCTGAAATTCCGCCTCTCTTGCCAGCTTACAGGAGGTCAGTGCCGAATCGCCCTCCACG
>JAFTKF010000247.1 GCA_017453405.1 Clostridia bacterium | reverse complement strand
GTGTCGGTGTTGGCAACCGATTCGCTGACAATCGCCTGCACCTCATAACGCTCGCAAAGCCGTTCAAGCTCAACAAGTGAGCGCCGCACCGTACAAAACGATCCGCAAAGCGCAAACCCGATCATAGCATACCCTCCTTCTTCATATGGGAAAGCAAGGTGTCAGCAATGATTTTGCCAGCCGTTACCGGTGCATATTTCCCAGGCAAGGAGAGCGCCCAGATCACGCGGATGCCATGTGCGGTTGCCGCCGCGGCATCCACGCCGCCGGGGGCAGATGCCAGATCGATGATCAGCGATTCCTTTGACATTTTCGCAAGGATGTCGGCGGAAAATATCCAATGTGGTACGGTGTTAAAGATCACGCCTGTTTTTTGGCAAAGCGTCGAAAGCGATCGCCCATTCACCAGCTGCACCGTATCACATCCAAGCGCCGCGGCGCTTTCGATATCCGCCTGCTTTCTGGCGGCAACTGTGACCTTGGCATCCATCGCAAGCAACAGCTTAACAAGTGCTCTTGCCACACGACCAAAGCCCGTGACACCCACCGATAATCCCGATACCGTTTCGGGAGACTCACGCATCAGGATTGATACCGCTCCCTCAGCCGTGGGTAGGGCATTTTTTTGCTGCAGCTCCTCGGATTTGAAGTAATCAAAAAGGTGTAATCCCTTTTCCTCTGCCATTGCTTTTACCGAAGGGCTAAATCGCCCGCCGGCAATCAAGATGTCAGGGGAGATGAGCGACAAAAGCTCCTCGATATGCACGCACTCCGCCGCAGGCGCAAGTGGCAAACTGACACGCACACCGTCGGGAGAAACGGGCAAGGGCAGAATCACGGTGTCTGCGCCTTTGATGGCATCGTGCCAATCGGCGCACACCTTGATGTTGGGTGACAGCTGTTCGGTCGGCAGCCCGAACGCACGTATTTCAGCTCCTTTTTCCGCCAATCTTGCGGCAAGCGATATCTGACGGGTATCCCCACCAATGATCGCCATTGTTTGATTCAAAATCATACTATCATTCCTCGTTTCACAGGGAAACGATGAAAAACGCAACCGCGATTTTCACCTATTACAGATTATGTCGCTTTTTCGTCGATTGTGCCGTGAAACAGAAAAGACCTTCCGTATTTACGGAAGGTCTTTTTCGTTAAAAGAAGGATAATTGGTCGGTCTCACTGATACCGTCAAGCACGCCCGCCTTGCGAAGCGTTTCAATTACACTTTTGTTAAGACCGGCACGAATCTGCAGGTCCTCTACCGAGAAGAAGGGCTCCTCGTTGCGTGCCTTGATGATATTCTCTGCCGCGTTTTCACCAACGCCTGCCAGTGCCGAGAACGGCATGCGAATGGCTCCGTTTTCCGGCAAGAATGCTCTTGCATCCGACTTTTCAATGTCGATGGGCAGGAAGCGGATGCGGCGTGCCATACATTCGTTAACCAGCTGCAGTGTGGGGATAGATGCCTGCTCTTTGGGCGATGCCTCTTTTCCACGGCGATCGATATCCTTAATGGTAGCGACCACGCGGCTTTTGCCCCCCATAACAATCTCGGCATCAAAGCCGCCGGGGGCTACGGTAAACATCGCGCAGTAGAAGGAAAGCGGCATATGTACCTTGTACCAACCAAGGCGGATCGCCGACATCACGTATGCAGCGGCGTGCGCCTTCGGGAACATATACTTGATCTTTTTACAGGAATCAATGTACCATTCGGGCACGTTATGCTCGCGCATTTCCGCTTCCCATTCGGGAGTGAGACCTCTGCCCTTTCGCACCGACTCCATAATTTTAAAAGCGTGTGCACTTTCAACGCCGTAGCGTATCAAGTCGTTCATAATGTTATCACGGCATCCGATAACCTGCGAAATATTACAAATACCGTCTTTTATCAGATTCTGTGCGTTGTTAGTCCAAACATCGGTGCCGTGTGACAGACCCGAGATCTGCAAGAGGTCCGCAAAAGAGGTGGGCTTTGCCTCCTCTACCATTTTCATAACGAAGCGTGTACCGAACTCAGGCAAGCCAAAGGTACCCAGCTGTGCCTCAATATCCTCGGGCGAAATGCCCAGCGGACGGGTGGAAAGGAAGAGCTCGTACACCTCCTGATCGTTCATCGGCACATCCATAACACTGGGATCGCTGAAGCGCTCCAGCCACTTGTACTTGGTCGGAATATCGTGTCCCAGCTCGTCAAGCTTGAGGAGCGTATCGTGTAGATACTCAAAGGTGAAGTGCGTGGTAACGATGTCGGAATTGGGGTCATCAGCGGGGTGCTGAACGGGGCAGAAATCGTAGATTTCATATTCCTTCGGCACAACCACAATGCCGCCCGGGTGCTGACCCGTCGAGCGTTTCACGCCCACACAGTGCGCGGCAAGACGGTTCATCTCGGCGCGGGGCAAGGAAATTCCTTTCTCCTCAAGATACTTCAGCACAAAACCAAAAGCGGTCTTGTCGGCAATACCGCCGATTGTTCCTGCGCGAAACACGTTCTCGGCGCCGAACAACTCCTCAGTGTACTTATGCACACGGCCCTGCACCTCGCCCGAGAAGTTGAGGTCAATATCAGGTGACTTCTCACCGAAGAAGCCAAGGAAGGTCTCAAAGGGAATGTTGTGTCCGTCGTTGTGCATTTTCGTGCCGCAGACGGGACAGTTCTTGTCGGGCAGGTCAAAGCCCGAGCCCGCGCCATCGGGATTATCAAATTCATTGTGCTGACAATTCGGGCACCAATAGTGTGGCGGCAAGGGGTTTACCTCGGAAATACCTGCCATTGAGGCAACGAAGGAAGAACCAACGGAACCGCGCGAGCCGACAAGATAACCTTGACTCTCACTGTACCACACCAGCTTTTGCGCGATCATATAAAGAACGGCAAAGCCGTTTTTAATGATCGAGGTCAGCTCCTTGTCAAGTCGGTCGGCAACGATTTTGGGCAACGGATCGCCGTACATGGAACGCGCGCGCTCGTAGCAGATGCGTTGCAGATCCTCTTCGGCTCCCTCCATTTTGGGGGTAAAGGTGCCCTCCGGGAACGGTCGGATACCCGATTCGATCTGATCGTTGATGGCGTTGGTATTGGTAACAACCACCTCATATGCCTT
>JAFTKF010000246.1 GCA_017453405.1 Clostridia bacterium | reverse complement strand
GCTCTGACAGGCACAAAGCGGCAGAATCAGGCAGAAAAGAACGAGAATGGATAAAGAGAGAAAATGTTTTTTCATAGGATCATCCTTACTCACGGATATGAGCTTTCAGAATCGTAACTTCCCCGTCAAGCGGCGTTACCGTGAAGGTGGGAACGCTTGCGGGAATGATAAAGGTTTCGGCGTAATGGACCTCATAGGGGGCAAAAGCACCCGTGGGGCTTTCGATGACAGCACCCCTGCCCTTGACCACATTTGCCTGCTGTACCGAGCCGTTTGCTGTAAAGTGTGCCCTTGATCTGATGACACAGCGGCGTGTTTCGATGAATTCGGATTCGTGAAGTCCGGTCTCTTCTTCCCAATAGTCGGCGCTCTCGGCACTCACACGAAAACGGTTGACGAGGTTTCGGTGCACCCAATCGGTGGTCCGATCCCACTGAATGACCGCTTTTCCGTGCTGAAGATGCACCGGGCGCGGCAGACCGTCAAGACCGAGCCTTGCCCAGTCCCAGAGCTTGAAGGTGAAAATATACGGGGTGGCAGAGATCTCCAGCACCATCGTACCTGCACCCGAGCAGTGCACCGTGCCTGCGGGGATCAGAAAATGATCGTGCGGCTTTGCGGGAATGCGGTTGACATAGCGCTCGGTCGGAAACTCCCCTTCGCCGCGCTGTGCGGCTTCGAGTGCGGCAAGCATTTCGGCAGGGTCAATGCCCTCCTTCAGCCCAAGATAGACCGAAGCACCCTCTTGCGCGTCGAGAATATAATAGCTTTCGTCCTGCGTATACCGCATACCGAAGGTCTTTTGTATATAATCCGTTGTGGGGTGCACCTGAAGGGACAGATTCTGACCGCCCATCGTATCCAGAAAGTCAAAGCGAATGGGATATTCGTCGCCAAAGCGCGCATAGACCCGATCGCCCAGAAGCTTACGCGGCGCATAGAAGACCGCATCGATCGCGGGGACTTCCAAGCGCACATCGCCGAACTGCATATAGATGCTGTTTTCTTCGGGAACACCGTCGAATGCCCACGCGTAGTTTGGCGAGCGGCGATCGAGGTCACAGACCTCCTTCATCCACTGACCGCCCCAGACCTCGGGGGCAAAATACGGAACAAGGCGAAAAGGACGGCTGACAAATGTCATAAGCCCTTGACGGAAGCCATCCCCCGATACCATTTTTGGGTGATCGGGACAATTGGTGTCAAGAAGATAGTCGATCGATTGCAGCAGTGTCCGCTTGTGACGGTCAGCCATACGCCATTCAACGAAATAGCCCTGCTTGAATTTTATAAGCTTGCCTGCACGTTCGTTATCGGTATGCCAGTTGGGTGCGCCCTTTTGAAAGCGGCACTGGATCTCCCATCGGGCAAGATCAAGGTAAACGAGAATGTCGCCCGATGTGACGAGCGATGCGCCCACACCGATCACGCAGATGATGCCGTTCTTTTTTTGGCGCTCCTGACGGATCGCCGCGCGCATAGCCTCGGCTTTGTCCTCTTGCAGGATATCGCGAAGTGTCAGGGGATTCATCACACCGAATACGCGGTCGTCGGTGACATAGGGCTGAATGAGGGCTTTGTAGTCCTCCTTCGGCATCATACACGCATCGGTATGATAAAAAACAGCACCAAGCGAGGAAAGCCCCGCCTCGACCTCGGCTTGGTCAACCTCGGGATAGCAATCGAGGACGATCACGCAAGAGGATTTGCCCGCAAGATCCGAAAGAAGCGTCTTTGCGATGGCATCATAGCCCTCCCAAGCCGCATAGCCCGCGATTGGGAGCGA
This sequence comes from Clostridia bacterium, assembly GCA_017453405.1. GTDB lineage: Bacteria > Bacillota > Clostridia > Oscillospirales > CAG-272 > RGIG1993. Next base: position 5,184 of record JAFTKF010000246.1, on the reverse strand, counting down.
GGGGGATTTATCATAGTTGTGATAGCTGCTCGGTTTCATGGCTGGCGACCTTTCCGTGTGGGGTGAACTGTTATACTGAAAATATTTTATCATAGCCGCATTTTTTTGTCAAGACGTGCGAAGCTTTTCCTTTGCATCTGTACGCCGAAAGCGCACAGAAGTCTTGCCACGGCGGCTCTTGCCGAAGCGCAAGGCTGTTTGGCGACAAAAAAAGCCCTGCTCTCGGGTAAGAAAGCAAGGTTTTTTGTTTTCGGTCAATAGGGGTGTAATATTGCGCTCTGCCGAAAATGCTTTTTCACGGCGATGGATAAGGTCGATCCCGCAGGCTCTCTTGACAATGTTTATTGCGATTTTACGCCGGCAGAACGCTTGCCAAAGAGTTTTGGCAGTACACCGACTACCGTGCCAATGAGTATAGAGGAGATCACGGTTCCTTCGCGGACACTCACCAGACCGTGGAGAAAGATCATAGAAATTATGGCAGAGATCACGACTAGTACACAATCGAAGAGAATTTTAACCGTGTGAAACTTGATGTTACACGTTTCCGCTAACGCAAGGATGACTCCGTCACCGGGAAGCGGGATCAGGTTAGTTTGACAATAGAGATATACGCCCGATGCCACCAACAGAATGCTTGCTGCCAATAATAGCAGTCGCAGGATATAATGCGATGGATCGGGAAGCAACGTAAGGAGCAGATTGGACAGATCTACCATTTCTCCGAAGAGAACAGAACAGGGGATCTCCAACAGATAGCGTTTGGGGAATTTTCGCCTCAGCAGAAGGGCTTGAATTAGCACGAACACGATGTATAGCCCTGCTGTGAACAGTCCCATATCTGCCGAAAAGATCGAACTCAATGCATAGGGGATGCTGTTTACCGAGGTGACCCCCAATCCCGATTTTACCGAAACCGCAACACCAAGCGAGAGGATCCATAATCCGATGAGATAGACAATGATCCGTTTGATTTGTTGTTTCATTTGCACACCTCATTGATCAGTTGCCGCAGCGTATCCGCCTCGGTGGGAAGACTTTCGGCTTGGTTATCGGGCATAAATTCCAAAAGAAGGGGTATCTGCTTTTTGGGAGCGCATTCCCGAAGGATGGATAGATACGCACGCCATTCCTCGAAGCCTGTAGCAAGAGGATAGTGACGGCATTCATCCCAGTGAAAGACATGAATGCCCTCGACATAGGGGGTAAGCGCTTTCAATGCTTGCTTATTGTAATCAAAATCCCGTTTTTCGTTGGGTTGCCAGTACATTCGAAGCGCGGGAGAGCTTACTGCTTGCAGGAAGGTCAGCGCACTGTGATATTCCTCGGTAAGCGTGTGGTTGTGGCATTCAAGACAAACACAAATTCCCGCACGTTCTGCCATTCTCGCGACTTCAGCGCCTTGTCTTACGAGATCATCCCATAGGTTGCCCGCACATGGGGGCAGATGACGGTCATATGCCCAAATCCGCACAATGGGTGCGCTTAGCGCCGATGCGGTGGCAAGAACTGAAGCGAATTGTTCCACAGGGGTTATACCGATGCGAAAGTAGGAGCCGTAGGAGGAAACACGCAGTCCTGCGGCTTCGGTCAATGCCAGAATCCGTCGCGCAAGCTTCGGATCGCCCGGGGGCAGATGGATATCGCCACCCCACTCGATGGAAGACAGCTTCGCACGGGCGGCGATTCTGACGATCTCTTCGGGGGAAATCCTTCGAAATGAAACCGATACCAGTCCTGATAGAAACATCCCATTCACCTCACGCAAGATCGGGGAGCATATCTGCCGTGATTTCATACTGCAGAGGTTTGCCTGCGGCAAATCTGCGATATTCCTTTAGCATATATTCCCCCATTCGAAACGGTTCGTTTCCTGAACTACCCGCAATATGGGGCGTAAGAATGGCATTTGGTAGGGTGAACAGCGGATTGCCGATACGCGGCGGCTCGGGATCGGTGACATCCAGCAAGGCTACAAGATCGGGGCGCTCGCTGAGGATGCGACAGAGGTCATCCTCAACTACCTGTGCGCCTCTTCCCGTGTTGATGAAGGTGGCGTTCTTCCGCATCGATGAAAACAAGCCGTAATGGAACATCCTTTGGGTGGAAGGAATGTTGGGAACATGATTGGATACCACCGTACAGGTAGAGAAAATTTCTTCAAGGGTAGCCTTTTTTGCTCCCAGCGACAGCGCGTCCTCGTGGGAAAGGTGGGGATCATACACCAGTATTTCTACCGAGTAAGACCTCAGCAAGCGACAGACAGCCCGTCCTACCATACCTGCACCGATGAGTCCGATACGAATGCCGTAGTTGCCGGGATAAGCTGCCTGCGTCCGCCTTGCTATGTCGATCTCTCCTTGGCTGTATCGTGCAGACGAGAGGAAAAATCCTTTGGATGCAAGTAAAATCTGACTCACGGTATATTCCGCCACAGGAATTGCGTTGGCGGCATAGGCGGAGCTGATTCTGATCCCGCGGTTGAGAAAGGGTTCGGCGAATCGCTTGACCGAGCCTGCGGCATAGAAGATCGCACAAAGACGGGGAAAGTACCGTTGAATGTCCTCGGAAGAGAGGCTAGGCAGGCCCCACGTGCTGAAAATATACGCCGTCTTTGCCAGTGTGGGGTTCTCACAGACCAAGTCTTTGGCTTGGATGATATCGGGCAGTACGCCTGCCTCTTCTTGCAGCTTTGTGATTACTTCCTGTGAATACACCCGTCTGATGGTATGGGGATCACCCAGAAAAATGCCGGACATCGTATTTATCGCCTCCTTGCCGTGATGCTGTTATTGTAGCATATCGGAAATTACAATGCAATTGTAAATTTAATAAAAAATATTGCAATTGCGATCAAAATGTGTTATGATACTTGCAAAAGAGGGGGCGTATGATGAGCGAATTGTTTGGGTTTGGTAACGATAGGCTGTGGGTACATCACAAGAGGGTTGAGGTTGCTTGTGCCTCTACGTTGTATATGCACGCCCACGATATGATGGAGATCTATTATCTGATTTCGGGAAATGTGGAATTTTCGGTGGAGGGCAATCGGTATGCGCCTCAACCGGGAGATGTTATGATTGTTCGTTTCGGCGAAACTCATACGATCCGGGTCTTGCCCGGTGAACCGTACGAGCGTATTACTGTTCACTTGTCGTGGGATGATTCCAAGCGCTTCGGCTCTGAGTATGAGATTTTGTCTGAACCGTTTCTTCGTCGCGGACTGGGCAAAGAAAATCGGTATCGCCCATGCGATTTCGAAGGTATTCATTGGCGTTCCTGCCTGCTGGCGATGGTAAAGCCCACACGGGAAGGTCTACCCAATGTAGTGGGGATCGGGGCAAATCTGTTGGCGTTTTTGAGCGAGCTATATACAGCATATCAGAACCGTGCACAAAGCGTAGGGAAAGAAGAAACAAAGGCAACCGATGCACTTTCGGCAGACTTGATCGAATATGTCAATCGCAATTTATTTGCTCCGCTGTCGGCAGCAGCTGTCAGCAGAGAGTTCCACATCAGCGAAGCTCATATGAACCGAATCTTTCGAAAAGCAACCGGTTCATCTTTGTGGAAGTACATCCGCGTGAAGCGTTTGATTGCGGCGCGAAATAAGATATGCAGGGGTGTTTCCGCGCAAAATGCCGCCATTACTTGTGGATTTGGCGATTACTCTGCCTTCTTTCGTGCTTATAAAGCGACATTTGGAATCGGTCCGCAAGAGGATTACCGAAAAGCGATCCGCGCTGAAGATCCGTCAGAGGGCAAATGAACGAAACAGAAAGGAATGATACTGTGAACCTGCAGACCCATCGCTTATGGATCAGAATATTGCACGCAGAGGATTGGAGGAGTCTTTCCCGTATTGCGGAGGATTTCAGTAATTCCCCCTATGCCGTTTACGATATGCCACTGCCTGTGGAGGAGTCCGAAATCAAACCCTTATGTGAGCGTTTTGCAAGCTCCGGCTTGTGGTTTGCCGTTCTGTTGAGTGGCAAGATGATCGGCTATATTTGCTTTCACGAGGATAACGGCAGCTATGATCTCGGCTATTGCTTTCACTCTGCTTATCAGGGTAACGGTTACGCTTATGAAAGCTGTCGGGCGATGCTTGCGCATCTGGCAAATCGTCGAAACGCTACGGTGTTTACGGCAGGGACGGCGCTGAACAATCTGCCGTCGTGCAAGCTGCTGTATAAGCTTGGCTTTGTACTTACTGCCACCGAAATCTTGTCGTTTCACAAGGACGAGACGGGTGGGGCTATTTCTTTTGAGGGTGGTATTTTTCGCAAGGAATGGATTACGAAAACTTTGGATTCATAAGAGGCACGCTTGACGATCGGCTTTTATGGTGTATGTGCCTCCCCAACGGCGCAATACTTCAACCGATGAAAACCCTGCTTTTCGCAGAATTTCGCTTTCGTGCTTCGCGGTAAGGGGGGTATCGTAATGATAGAAGGCGTCATCGGTAATGCCCTGCTCCCGTTTCAATGCATTCAGGTTGTCGCGATGCAGCTTCTTCTCTTCGTCGGACAGGGCAAAGTCTTCATTGATCATACCGTCAGACTCTGCCCACCCGGCAGGTCTTCACCAACTCCGCTTTCATCATTCTATCACAAAACCGCCCCTTGTCAAATGCCCCACGGCAAGTACCATTCCCAAAACCGCTTTTTTGCAAGATTTGACACCGTTACTTGATTTTTGTTGTGTGATTTGTTATAATGAAATTGAATCTAAGATGTGTATCCTACAATTGTGTCAGAAAGGCTTACGAATCGAATAAAAGCTACGATTGACTGATTTTGAATATAAAGCCTTGGATATCAATATGAAAATCATTCAAGTGTGGCTTGGGCACAGCAATATGAGCACTACGGCAGACATTTATTCGCATCTCGATGCCAACGCCAAGTGCGAAGCAGGCAAGGCAATTGAAAGTGTGCTCAGTATCAATACCGAAAGCGAGGATTAACCCATGAAAAACGGCGAGATCATCTCCTTGGAGCAGCTTTACAAGATGCTCCATATCAGCAAACGCAAGGCGGCGTGGATGTTGCAAAATGGCATCATTCCGTGCAAAATCCGTAACACGCCTACACACAAATATTCTATCAGAAAGGAGGATGTTCTCGCCTACATAGCAAGGAGCGAACATGAGAAGCGGAGCGAGATACCCGTGGGCATCTT
>JAFTKF010000245.1 GCA_017453405.1 Clostridia bacterium | reverse complement strand
TTCCATATCTGTCATCGTAAAAGCCAAAGCGCCGATGCGTTTTTTTCTGAAAACCATTTGTCATTATAGCACAGTTTTCCGATTAATGCAATAGTAATTGACGATTTTTGCAACAAATTCCGTAAATATAGTATTGTTATTTTTTAGCGATAATTCAAAAATACTTTTTTTCAAAAATATTCCAGTTGATTTTTTAATATCAGTTTTGAGAGGATATTAAATTTTCTCGACAAAGCATCCCGATGGGCGAGTGGAAGAAAAAGACGAAAAAAATAACAAAGCTCTTGACTTTTCGGGGATAATTTGATATGATTAAACTGTAGTTTTATGCGATAATATACGTTGAAAGGTATGGACATCCTTATGCAAATGAGAACACATAACTGCGGCGAATTGCGCCGCGAGCACGAAGGCGAAACCGTTCGCCTTGCCGGTTGGCTTTCTTCTGTCAGAGACCTTGGTTCTGTCATTTTCTTTGTTATGCGCGACTTTTACGGCGTGACCCAAGTCGTGGCTTCCACCGAAGAGATGATGGCAGCGGTACGCGAAATTCCGCGCGAGTCGACGATCTCGGTCGTTGGCAAGGTCGCTCTGCGCTCCAATCCGAATGAAAACATTCCCACGGGTCTTATTGAGATCATTCCCGAGTCGATTGAAATTCTCGGCAAATGCTATGAGACACTGCCCTTTGAGGTTGCCTCCTCGCTGGAATCCAGAGAAGAGACCCGTCTGAAATACCGTTTCCTTGATATGCGTAATCCCGCCGTCAAGGATAAGATCGTGCTTCGTTCCAAGATCGTAGCGGCACTCCGTCAGAAAATGACCGCACGCGGCTTCTTGGAGATCACAACACCCATTCTCACCTGCTCCTCGCCCGAGGGTGCACGTGACTATATCGTACCCAGCCGTAACCACCCCGGCAAATTCTACGCTCTGCCTCAGGCACCTCAGCAGTTCAAACAGCTTCTGATGACCTCGGGTATCGACAAATACTTCCAGATCGCCCCCTGCTTCCGCGACGAGGACGCGCGTGCTGACCGTTCTCCCGGTGAGTTCTATCAGCTCGATATGGAAATGGCATTTGCCACCCAAGAGGATGTTTTTGCCGAGCTGGAAGCCGTGCTTCCCGAAATTTTCGAAGAATTTTCGAACAAAAAGGCTGACAAAGCGCCCTTTGAAAGAATTCCCTATCTCACCGCCCTTGAAACCTACGGCAGTGACAAGCCCGACCTTCGTAACCCCCTGATCCTTCAGGAGGTATCAGATCTTCTCGCAGCCTGCGAGCTTGACGATTTCAAATCCGCCGAAACCGTCAAGGCGATCGTTGTCAAGAATTTCGCAAAGCCCAGAAAGTATATCGACTCTCTGGTGGAATTCGCAAAGGAAGCCGGTGCCAAGACCATGTTCTGGTGCAAGGTTGGCGAAAACGGCGCGATCTCGGGCGGCGTTTCGAAATTCTTAGAGCCCGTCAAGGAAGCACTGATCGAACGCCTTGCCGCCGAAAACGGCTCGCTGATCGTTCTGCTTGCCGGCAACAGAAAAGAGACCCGCAAGATCGCAGGTCAGGTGCGCACCAAGCTTGGTCAGGATCTTGAACTGATCGATAAAAACGTGTTCCGTCTTTGCTGGATCGTCGACTTCCCGATGTATGAGATCGGCGAAGAATCGGGAGAACTGGAATTCTGCCACAACCCCTTCTCGATGCCGCAGGGCGGTATGGAAGCGCTTCTTACCAAAGATCCGCTTGACATTCTCGCTTATCAGTATGACATCGTCTGCAACGGCGTTGAATTGTCCTCGGGTGCTGTCCGTAACCACAATCCCGAACTGATGCTCAAAGCATTCGAAATCGTCGGTATGGGTGCTGATGTAGTGGAATCCAAGTTCCCTGCTCTCTATAATGCCTTCAAGTTCGGCGCACCGCCCCACGCAGGCGTTGCCCCCGGCGTTGACCGTATGATTATGCTTCTGCTCGACGAGCCCAATATCCGCGAGATCATCGCCTTCCCGATGAACAAAAACGCGCAGGACCTGATGATGAACGCCCCCTCCGAAGTGACCGATAAACAGCTTCGCGATGTTCACATCAAGATTGATCTTCCCCAAAAGAAAACCGAAGACTGATAATAATCAAAAACGCCATCCCGCGCGGGATGGCGTTTTTATTATGTCTTATGATACCAAAGTGTGATCGGACCTAAAAGACCCGAGGGTTTCAGGGCAAGATAATGCGAAAAATGATCGCGCAGTTTATACGCCAGCGTATTGGCAACCTCGACCGTTACGGTATTCTCGCCTGCGGCGAGAACGCCGTCAAGCGAAAACCGATACGGTACTGCCACACGAACACCGAGATCGCATCCGTTGACATACAAATGCGCTACCTCACCCACCTCGCCAAGATCCAGCTCTGCCGCCTTCGGCACTTCGTCGACCGTGAAGGTGAAGGTATAGCGTATGATGCCCGCAAAATCCCGAATTCCCTCAGCACCCGTCAGATTCGTCAGGCGATCGGTCACAGCATAGGGTTCAAAATGCGAAAGATCCTCCGAATGGGCAAGAGATACCGAAACGGTGGGAGAAAGCGTCAGCTTCGTATCACAGGATGGCTTTTTCGAAATGCCCACCCGTTCTCCAAAGACCCAAAGCTCGGATTGCCCGGGCAATAAGGAAAGCTCTGCCACATTGTCACAGGTCATGTCGTCATACACCGTATCCTCCAGAAGACGAAGGCGCACAAAGTCACCGCCCAAAGGCAGTGTGACATTGGTACAGCAGGGCGTATCGGGCGATTCATTGAAGAAGAAATAGATATCTTGACCGTCTGCCTTCACGTGATAAAAGCGAAGATGGGGGAAGCTTTCATCAAGGGAAAGCTCATACACCCC
>JAFTKF010000244.1 GCA_017453405.1 Clostridia bacterium | reverse complement strand
TCCATCTTTGAAAAGGCAGGCTTTTCTGTCGAACCGCGTTACAACGAAAAGCGTTATGATATCATTCAGCAGGTCAAGTGCCAAAAGCCCGAGCTTCTTTGCGCGTTCTGCCGCGGTATTCAGAAGGGCTCGCCGGTCGATTCCTTTGCTACCCCCGAGCCTTGGGCAATGCCGGGCTATGCCGATCCTGTGATCATGGCGGCAGGCGCTTTCGTGCAGGGGGCATCGATCGAGCTTTCCGCCGACGGTCCGTTGCGTCCGCCGTATACGGCATATTTTCAGGGCGGTCTTACCTATGAAAGCGGTAAGATCGGCATTATGTCGGCATACGAAGAGGTCCTTCGCGAGCTTGACAAGTAATTATGCGTCGAAGTAATCGACAATGCCGTTGTAAATGCCCTGTGCAAACAGAGCGGGATTGTCGCGCATCAGTGCGGCATCGGTCGGGTTGGTGATGAAGCCGAGCTCCAGTAAGGTGGCGGGCATATTGGTACGCCTGAGTACATACAGTGACGGGCGCACGAAAACGCCGCGGTCGGCAAGTCCTGTTGCCTCCGACAGCGATTCAAGGATTTCCTCGGACAGCTCATACGCAGGGGAATCGGCACTGTAGACAAATGCCTCACTTCCGCTTGCCGAGGTGATCGTCGAGGCATTGGCGTGCAGGCTGATAAAAAAGTCAGCCCCCCAACTGTTGGCATCGTTCACGCGTGCGGCAAGGCTTTGGGCGTTGGTACTGCCAAGCGAGGTTTCGGGGGTCGGACGGGACAGTCTGACTTCAAAATTGGGATTTTCTTCAAGGAGTGCGGCAAGCTCAATGCCGATGGCGTACACAAGATCCTGCTCCCTGAGTCCGTTTCCCTCCGCACCTGCGTTGGGATTCTGGGGATTGTGTCCCTGATCAATATATAGTTTAATTGCCATACAATCAGTCCTTTCACGAGATCACCGACCGAACGGTCGGCTTACTACCATCCTATGTCGCGAAAGGTATTTTGACAAAAGGGAAGTAGCGTGAATTTTTTTCACGCGGGAATGGAAATTTTATGACCTTTAACATTCGCAGATTATTATCCCGTGTGCGGCGCGCCGTGGACGATTACCGTATGATCGAAGAAGGCGACAGAATTGCCGTCGGTGTTTCGGGAGGCAAGGATTCGCTGGCGCTTCTGATCGCGCTTGCCGAATTGCGCCGTTTCTATCCGAAATCCTTTGAGGTGGTTGCCATCACCGTAGATATGGGCTTTGAGGGAGGCGATTTTTCCTCGCTGGAGGAGTTTTATAAAACGCTCGGTGTTCCTTTCAAGATCGTGAAGACCAACCTCGCTGAGATTATTTTCGATATCAGAAAAGAACCGAATCCCTGCTCGCTGTGCGCGCGTATGCGCCGTGGCATTCTGCACGATACCGCACGGGAGTTTTCTTGTAACAAGCTGGCACTCGGGCATCATTATGACGATGTGCTCGAGACCTTTATGATGAATCTTTGTAACGAGGGAAGACTGGGTACATTTTCTCCCGTGACCTATCTCGACCGCAAGGATATCACGGTGATCCGCCCCTTTGTTCTGACAAAGGAAAGCGAGATCATCGGCTTTGCCAATCATCACACGCTGCCGATCATCAAAAGTCTTTGCCCCGAGGATAAGGTGACAGACCGTGAGTATTATAAGGGGCTTCTTGCCGACCTTGAAGCGCGGCGCGAAGGGCTTCGCCACAGAATGTTTACGGCAATCGTCAAAGCGGATCTTTCGGGCTATGGCGTTGAGGACAAGCCGAAACCGAAGAAGAAAAAGAATACCGAAGAGCGTAAAACGCAATCGGAAAACGGTGACGAATGAAACAAACGACCGCCAAGGCTTGTGCCTTGGCGGTCGTTTGTTAACGAAGGGATTATATATGATCGGGTTTAACCGTTATTGTTTGGCGGAATTATGTAGCTCTTCAAAATGATTTTGAAGAGGCGGCAGGCTTATTCTGCCATAAACTGCTTGAATTCTTCGTAATAGTCCTTTTCGGTTAACAGCACGAGATGATTCCAGTCCATATTTTTGGCGAGCATCACACCGAGAAGACTCTTGGCATTGATGCAGAAGGTGTCGCTCACGGAAAGCAGAACCTTACCTTCGCACTTACCGGCGATTGCAACGAACTTACGAATGTCAGAAACGGTTACCAGCTCGATGTGGTAGCGATGCTGTGTCGTTGTCAGGTTGTGTAACATACCAAACTCCTTTCTCTTGATTTCGTGGGCATTATAGCAGACGAAACTCCGCTTGTCAAGCGCTTTTCGGAAGTTTTTTCGGATTCTCCCTCTTGTATCAAATTAACAAAAATCGACAATTATTTTTGTGCAAAATCAACAAAAGCCTTTTCTGCCGTTCGGAGGCGGAAAAGGCTTTTGTTTGCTTAGTGCTTGATATCTGTACTTGTTCCCGGCTGATAGGGGAGCGTGAGCTTTCTGGTTTTGTGAATGCCTGCAATGATATGCTCCTTGACCGATTCCATAGCGATCAGGTGGGCATTGACCTTGCGTTCGCGATTGCCGTGGTAGCCGTAATCGGGGGTGGGCCAGAGAGCAACCGTCGGGGAAACCAGCGAATAGGTTTCGATGGTGGAACCGTTGAAGCCGTGATGCGCAACCTGCACAAGATCGCTCTTCAGGTAGTTGCCCCACAT
>JAFTKF010000243.1 GCA_017453405.1 Clostridia bacterium | reverse complement strand
GAAGCGGTAATCAAAGTCCTTGGCAAGAAGCTGATTGGTCGCGGGAATGGCGATCGCACCGATTCTGTGAAGACCGAGCAGTGCGATCCAGAATTGCCAGTGGCGTTTCAGAACAAGCAGGACACGGTCGCCCTTTCTGATGCCAAGCGAGGCGAGATAATTTGCCGCCTGATGCGAAAGGCGGGACATATCGGTGAAGGTGAAGCGGCGCTCGGTCTTGTTTTTGTCAAGATGCAAAAGCGCAAGCTTATCGGGGGATTTTTTGGCAATACCGTCAACGATGTCATAGGCAAAATTGAACTTGTCGGCGTTTTTGAAGTCGATGTCCAAGAGTCTGCCTTCGGAATCCTCCACGGTGTGAATGAAGGCATCGGCAACGAGCGGATCGCTCTTTTTCGTGTAAGACTCAGCGGTAAAACCGTCGCTTGCGTGTTCGCCTGCGTACTGCATTGCGTTGCCGTGCGCGTCGGTGACAATGGCAATGAAGGTGCAGTCCTCACCGCCGGTAGCAACCATACCGTGGGGCTTAGAGGAATTGTAATAGATCGCGTCCCCGGGATACAAGATCTCCTCGTGCGAGTCGATCGATACCTTCAGACTGCCCGACAGGATATAGTCGAATTCCTCACCATCGTGAGAGGCGGTAGCGATCGGACGGCTGTTTTCCTCCTCGCTGTACTTGGCAGTAACCAGAAAAGGCTCTGACATTCTGCCCTTGAAATAGGAGGCAAGATGATTGTACTTGAATCCGCGGCGGCGTTCAAGCGGCAAGCCCTCTCCTGCACGAACGATCGAGAAGGAGGAAAGGCGGGACTCTTCGCCCGTGATGAGCGCGGTGATATCCACGCCGAACAGATTCGCGCAGTTGTGAAGGAAGGTAAAGGAGAAATCCTGTTCTCCGTTTTCGCAAAGCAGATAGGTTTCTTCGGGTACGTTAATAATCGAAGCAACCTCTCGTGTTGATTTACCTGAAATGAGACGAAGCTCTTTCAGACGGGCAGCAATTTGTTTCAGTTGGTTTTCCATAATGATGTTCCGTTTCTTCTGTATAGAGAAGAAGCTCCTTTCTTTCCCGAAGGAAATATTTTTAGTTATTAAAAAAAACTATGCAACGATTGTAGCACCCTTGCCGAAATTTGTCAAGGGAATTTTTTAAAAAACTCCATATTTTTTTGATTTTTTAAAAAATGGAAAAAAAGACAAACTTTGGAATTATTCTTGACACCGTGTAGAGGGTGTGCTACAATAAGAAAAAAGAAAATGTGAGGGTTTTATGATTCTCGGTGCACAATTATTTACGCTTCGCGATCACTGCCGCGATCTTGCTTCTCTTGAAAATACGCTGGCAAGGGTTGCCGCACTTGGCTATACGGCAGTGCAGCTTTCGGCAGTCTGCCCGTACGATCCCGAATGGATGAGAACAACACTGCAAAAATACGGTCTTTCGGCACCCATTACGCATTTTGATTTTAAGAAGATCACACAAAACAAAGAAGAAACATCTGCGTTCCACAAGGGCTTCGGCGCGGACTATATCGGCATTGGCTGTTCCCCCTTTTCTTTTGATGAAGAAGGGTTTTCTGCCCTTGTTACCCCACTTCTTGCCGTTGGTAGCTATTACCGTGATGAAGGGCAGAAGCTGATGTATCACAATCATAATATGGAATTCAGCCGTCACGGTGACGGGCTGTTTTTTGATAAGCTTGTGAACGCCTTCCCGAAGGACACGCTCGGGATCACACTTGATACCTATTGGGTGCAGGCAGGGGGCGGCGATCCCGCCTTCTGGCTGAAAAAGCTTTCCGGCAGAGTCGACTGCATTCATTTGAAGGATATGTCCTATTCGCTTGCCGACCGCGCTATCCGTATGGCACCCGTCGGCAGCGGCAATATGAATTTTGAAGCGATCCTTGCGGCAGCCGAATCGGCAGGCACAAAATATGCCTTTGTCGAGCAGGATAACTGCTATGAGGAAGACCCCTTTGTTTGCCTGAAAAAGAGCTATGACTATTTAGCATCTGTCGGACTTTCGTAATCGATTGACCGTTTCGTAATCTATTTATATTAAATGTGAGGAATTAACAATGAACACAGTAAAATTCGGCATTATCGGCGTGGGTAATATGGGTTCAAGCCACCTGCGCAGTTTTCTTGAAGGCAGAATGGCAAACGGCGTGGTGACAGCCCTTGCCGATATCGATCCCGACCGTCTCAAGCTCGGTGAAACGATGCTTGCCGAGTATCGCAAAAAAGACCCGACACTTCCCGACATTGCGCTCTTTTCCGATGCCGATGATATGATCAAGACGGCTGACATTGATGCGGTTCTTGTTGCCGTACCGCATTACGATCACCCGCGCTATGCGATCGCGGCAATGCAGAACGGCAAGCACGTGATGTGCGAAAAGCCTGCAGGGGTATATACCCTTCAGGTAAAGGATATGATCGCCGAGGCCGACCGTCATCCCGAGCTTCGTTTCGGTATGATGTTCAATCAGCGCACCAACTGCGTTTACAGAAAAATGAAGGAAATTCTTTCGTCGGGCGAGCTTGGCGCGATCAAGAGAACGAGCTGGATCATCACCAACTGGTACCGTCCGCAGGCGTACTACAATTCGGGTGCGTGGCGTGCGACATGGTCGGGCGAGGGCGGCGGTGTTCTGCTCAATCAGTGCCCCCATAATCTTGACCTCTGGCAGTGGATCTGCGGTATGCCCAAGAAGGTCTTGACCAAAATGCATTT
>JAFTKF010000242.1 GCA_017453405.1 Clostridia bacterium | reverse complement strand
GCAGATACTATACCGCCGAGCAGATCAAGCAGCTGAATGCATATGCTTCTGTGCGCGGTGTGGTGCTGGTGCCGGAGTTTGAATGTCCCGGTCACGCCACCCCTCTTACCAAGGCATACCCCGAGGTGTTTTCTAACCACGGAAAAGGCGAAAACGCCGAAATTTATAACGAATCGGGCGTGCTGATCGACCACAGATCGCTTGTTTGCGCAGGCAGTGAACGCGCATTTGAGGGTGTCAAGACTCTGCTTGCCGAAATGGCAGAGCTTTTCCCCGATGCACCCTATATTCATATTGGCGGCGACGAGGCACCCTATGAGTGCTGGAACTATTGCACCGACTGTCAGGAATATATGCAGAAGAACGGTATCGCTGATGCAGGCGACCTTTATTGCGAATACGTAGGTCGCGTTGCCGAATACGTTTTCTCGCTTGGCAAGACCCCCATCGTGTGGGAAGGCTTCCCGAAGTCGGGTACCCATCGTATCCCGAAGGATACGATTGTCATTGCGTGGGAATCTCACTATCAGATGCCCTACGAGCTGCTTGAGGGCGGCTTCCGCATCATCAACGCATCCTGGCAGCCTCTTTACATCGTGGCGCACCTCAAATATCGCTGGGATTATCAGGATATTCTGAAATGGAATGTGTATAATTGGCAGCATTGGTGGCAGCATTCCGAGGCAACGCTCAACCCCATCACCGTACAACCCACCGATCAGTTGCTCGGTGCGATGCTGTGCGTATGGGAGCAGAGTTATGACGAGGAAATCTCGCACGTCATCGAAAATCTGTTGGCGCTTTCCGAGCGCGCATGGAGTGTCCGCCGTGTGCGTACCGACGAGGAATTCGCCGAAGGGTACACCAAAATCAGTATGCTTGCAGGAAAGCTTCTTGCCGACAAATAACAAAAAATGCCCGCACGAACGGGCATTTTTTATTTTGCAATTTGATAAAGCATACAGGGGCGACCGCCCGTTTCGTAATTCATTTCTTCTACGATCTTTCCGCTTTTGGCAAGATAGTTCATATAGCGACGAACGGTTACACCGGTAAGTCCCGTTGCCTCGGCGATGGCATCTCCTGTAAGCCATGTATCTTCATGTGATTGCAAATACTCAAAAATCAGGTGTAGTGTCTTTTCCTGTATTCCTTTTGGGTGCAAGGATTCGCCTTTCTTTCGTGAGCTTTCAATCACGAAATCAATATTTTTTTGATTCAGCGTCTGCAGATCCTTCAATGCATCGGTTTGCAGGATGAATTTATCGAGTGCGATTTGAAATCGATCAAAGGTGAAGGGCTTTATCAGATAATCCACCACGCCAAGATGCAGCGCCTCTTCGAGAGAATCGCGATCATTTGCAGCCGTTACCATAATAACATCGACAGCAATCTGCATTTTCCTGAGTTGACGCAAGGTTTCAAATCCGTCCATCACAGGCATAAAAACATCTAGGATCACAAGATCGGCAACGTCGTTTTGAAAAAACTCTAATGCACTTTTTCCGTTGTTACAGATCCCTGCGATTTCAAAGTGCTTGTGGCGTCCGATATACTGCTCGTTGATCATGGCGACCATGGGATCGTCCTCTACGATCAATACGCGATACATTTCCTCACCTCTTTTCTGTAAAGCTGACCGAGAAAGAACTTCCAGCCCCTGCTTGCGACTCTACTGTAATCGAACCGCCGAGACTTTCGATCAATGATTTTACATGATAAAGTCCCGTACCTCTGCCGATTCCTTTGGTAGAGAATCCGTTTTCAAATATGTGTGGCAAATTTTCTTCCGAAATGCCTGTGCCGGTGTCATCAACCGTTATCAGAACTGCTCCGGGGCGGGAATAGATGCCAAACAGCAATTCTTTTGGTGTGTCATAGCTGTCGTTACCTTGATTCATCGCGTCCAGCGCATTATCCAAAAGATTGCCGATAACGGTTATGAGAGCCTCAGCAGGTAGATGCATATCGGCGCTTGAATAGTAGCACCCCTCATGCAAAATGAATTTGATATTCAATTCCGATGCACGCGCACTTTTTCCAATCAGCAAAGCCGCAACAGAGGGCTCTTTGACTGCGTTCATGATCTTACTGATGGTTGCACGCTGTACGATTGTGATATTTTCGATATAAGAGGTTGCCTTGTCGTACATTCCCATCTGAATCAGTCCTAATATCACGTGCAGTTTGTTGGTGAAATCGTGGTTGTTTGCCCGCATCGAGTCTACAAGGTAGCGCGTGCCGCTAAGATCTTCCATCAGCTTTGTGTACTCGGCTCGGTTGTGTAGAATACCGATCGTTCCAATGGTCCCCCCTTCTTCCTTTAAGGGAATACGGTCGATCAGTACATCAACATCTGCCAGATCCCGCTCCTGTACATTTAACTCTTTTTCGCCTTGAGAAAGAGCGTGCAACAGAACCGTTCCGTTTGAAATATTCTGCAAGGATCTGCCAACCACGGCATCGCTTGTGTATGTATGTTCGCCTAGCATAAGTAGTGCCGCGCGGTTGGCAAATTGTATATTGCCGTGCGTGTCAATGGCAATCACGCCCTCGTCAAGTGATTCCAGAATGGTATCGCGGATCTGATACATGGCAGAGAAGACATCGGGCTCGTAGCCAAGCAAGCTTTCTCTGATTTTGTCCGATAATTCGGCAGAGATCAGGCGTTCAAACAAGATGGCAACAATTGTGATTAAAAAGAAGATGAAAAGGGTTTGTAGGGTTTCTTGGCGGATGTTTTTCATTAACATGATAGCCATAACGAAGCCGACGTAATTGCCTTCTTCGTCATATATTGCAGCGTAT
>JAFTKF010000241.1 GCA_017453405.1 Clostridia bacterium | reverse complement strand
TGCCGTGCGCTTTCTGAAATTATCGTACTCGGCGGCAAGACGCATATATTTATCCTTCTGTTCCTCCAGCTCCTCGGTGAGCTTTTCAAGCTGTTCGGTCAATGCCTTGTTTTCTTTTTTCAGCTTGGAATCTTTATTTTTCTTGGTTTTGTTCTCTTCCCCGTTCTCCGCGCCGCTCACCGTTTCCTCTGCATCTTTTACTTCCACAGGCTCAGCGGTGGGTACGGTGCTTTCTTCCTCTTCGGGAAACTGCGTGTACTCTGTCATCGTTCTCTATACCCTTTCCATAGTGTTTCACGTAGTCCCGTCCGTATCGGTGGGGACTTTTTTCGGCTCTTCCAATTGTAAAGGTTTTGCCGTGCCGAGTGTATTTTTCGCCGACCGCATCATCTCGGATACCGATTCGGTCAGGGTGTTGATGGTCGCAATGACCTTTTCATAATCCATTCGGACAGGACCGATAATACCGATCGCGCCGATATCCACGCCATCCACACGGATGGTGCGGAAGACGATGGTGGAGTCGTTCATCGTACCGACCGTGTTTTCGTGACCGATCAGAACATTCACACCCGCCTTATCCGCTTCCTCGACCATCGTGACAAGCTCTTCCTTCTGATCAAACAGCCCAAGCAGACTCTTCAGCTTGCCGACATCCGAAAATTCGGGATAGGACAACAGTCTGTCAACGCCTTCGATCTTCACATCACTTTCGGTATCCTCGGACAGTGCCTAGTAAATGCTTTTGATCACAGGCGAGGCAAGGAAATCATATTCCCCGAGCATTTTCTCGATCGCCATCATACGGGAGTACGTCAGGGTATCAAGATCAAGATTCGTCAGATTTTCGTTCAGCACCTTCTGCAGACGAAGCAGTGCCGTTTCGTCAAGATATACGCGCGTCGTGATCCGCTTGGTTCTGACCGTGTCCTGCGAGATCAGCATAATGAGCAAAAAGCTCGTCGCATCGTTCTGCATCACCGAAAAGCGCTTGACCAGCTGACGGCGTTTATTGGAGCGCACCGAAATGGCAGGATAATTGGTCAATGCACTTGCCAGCTTACCGGCATCGTCAATGATGCGGTCAAGCTGTTCGGTGCGTGCCTTCAGAAGCTCGTTGAGGCTTGCGATCTCGTCTGTCGTTGCCGAATAGCTCGCCATCAGAGAGTCGACATAGTAGCGATAGCCCTGCTCCGAGGGGATTCTGCCCGCCGAGGTGTGGGGCTGTATCAGGTAACCCATTTCGGTAAGCTCTGCCATTTCATTTCTGACGGTCGCCGAGGAGGCACGGATGCCGTCAAGCTCTGCGATCGCTTTCGAGCCGACAGGCTCGGAGGTCTCAACGTAAAGCTTGATCACCGCTTCCAAGATCTTCTGTTTTCGTTCCGACAATACGGGCGGCATCGTTCCACATCCTTTCGATTGCATTCAGACAGTGCCTTGCGGCAGGATTTTAGCACTCGCATTTCGCTTTTGCTAACTTACGACTCTATCATACCCCATTTATATGAACATTCCTACATTTTTTTGTGAATTATTTATGAACATTTAACCGATCTGTTAGCAGACTGAAAAGACTGCCAACACTCTTTGCTAAAATTCCACCTTTTTTGTGGTATTTATACAAAAACCGAATTATCTCTCACAAAGCGCAAAAAATATCCCGATCCTTCTTGAAAAGAATCGGGATAAAAAGAGGCGGGATACGGTTGGAATTTTTATTTCAGTGAATCGACGGGAGTAAAATCAAGCTGATAATACTCGATATCGCCCTCTGCCGTATGGGCATAGCCGACGTGTGTCGCATGGGCAATATCCACATCCGAATAGATCCAGTTGATGCTTTCATAGGTCGTCGCCAACAGCTTACCGTTTTCGTCAAAATAACGGTACGAAGAGCCGTCACTCACCGCGTAGCCTTCAAAGCAGGAAATATAATTTGCCATATCGCTGATATAGGTGAAATCCGAGCCGGTGTAAAGATACAGCCGCGCGGTATCGTCAACGACCTTGGTCAGAATGATATTGTCGCCAACGCAGTCGTGATAGGTATAACCGCTTGCGGTAAGATCAAAAAGCGCGTTGAGATCGTGATCGTAGATCTTACCTGAGGTCATAATAAACTTCTCGGTAATGGCGCGGTAATTGTTGATCTGTCCGATCACCGTACAGTCCCCCGCAACCAAAAGACTGCCTGCCGCGGTTCTGACGAGATTTCTGTCGTAGGAAATACGGATGATATCCAAAGCACCGTTGATTACATCCTGCATCGAAAACAATTCGATCAGACTGTCGGAAAGAATGATATAGCGTGCCGGCGCGTTTTCGTCGATACGCTTGTTGGCAATATCCACGATCTGTGCCACGTTGTTTACGCGCTCGGTGTAACGGGTATGGAAATCATCGTTGGTAAAAGCGTTTTCGATCGTGACGACCAAAAAGTCTACCACAGGCTCTGTCACCGTGCCACGGGCAATGTTCGCAAGAATGGACACGATCTTGTGCTGTTTGCCTTCAAGAATATAATCATACGCTTCCCCCGCAACGGTCTCATAGGTATACTGAATAAAGACATTGCCGTTGCCGAGAACGAAGATATGCGCGTTTTCCGCGTACGAGGGGCGGTGGAATTCATACAAGGTCTTCCCCATAGGGTCAAACACGAAGATCGCTTCTTCATTTTCTATATAATAGTGATTGCCGTTATATTCCACCGAAGCATTGAAAAATTCGCTCTCAAGCGGATTGTCGCCTTCATAGATGACCATACCGTCACGCACATAATACTCCGTTCCGTTGAAGGAAAAGCCGTTCAGCGTATCCTCCAGAGGATAAGAGCCGTCGACACTGTAATACGAGGCGATCGCCTGCGTACCGTCGGAATTATAAATGTACATGACGTTCTCATTGATAATATAGTAGATACCTTCGATATTCGTACCGTCGGTCAGAAGCGAGCTTAAAAAGCCAACCTTTCGGGTATCGGAAACCCTTGCGAGTTCTTTTCGGGTCTCCATATTATACACGCGATAGACCGAGCCCGAAAGCATTTCGTCCACCGTGATCAGAAGCTTGCCCGAGATCGCACTGGGTACGCCCTTCATCGAGCCCATCGCCGTAATGGTTTGCCCTGCACCGTTCTGATTTTCCTGCTTCAGCATCAGATCATCTATAGTCACCGAATTGCGCCGTCCGCTCGGATCGGGCAGAAGATTGCATCCCGTCGCGCTGACAAGAAGCACTGCCGTCAAACAGCAGATGAGGATGCATTTCACTGTCTTTTGTAATTTCATAAGGACCTCCGTTGAAAAACCGTTTCAGAACCGTTTACCGCTCTATTGTAGCACAGACAGCCGTTTTTGTCAAGTACGGCTTACGCAAAGTGACCGCGTGCCGAAGGCGTCCCCGAGCGATGACGCAGCCTGTGCTGCAGGACAAGGAACAGTACAAGCTGGATCAAGCCCGTGATCAGCCAGGAGATCGGATAGGAGAGATACAGAACGAAAAGCTCGTGATAGGCGGCAAAAACCGTATAGATCCAGCCAAGGCGCAAGCCGCAGACACCGCCCACCGTAATGACCATCGGCACGGTAGACGAGCCCATACCGCGCAAAAGCCCCGTGAGGACATCCATCAATCCGCACAGAAAATACGGAAGCGCAATGTAAAGAAGCCTCAGTGAGCCATACATCAGAGACTGTGAAGCATCTCCTTCCTCACCCGACAGAAAGATGCCGAGTAAAGGCGTGCGCAGAAGATAGCACAAAAATCCACCCAAAAGACCGCTCACACTGACAAGCATAAGACAGCGCAGGGCAACCTTGGGAATTCTGTCATAACGCCCTGCCCCAACCGTCTGCCCGACAAAGGTCATCGCCGCATTCGAAAAGGCGTTCATCATTGTATAGACATAGCCCTCCAGCGTCATTGCCGCCGTATTGCCCGCAATGATCTC
>JAFTKF010000240.1 GCA_017453405.1 Clostridia bacterium | reverse complement strand
TCCGATCGTGGATGTCAGGGCGATGATCTGTCGGTTGATGTTGCTGATATCCACAACATCCTTGTCAAACAAGGTAATTTTGCCGACACCGCTCCTTGCCAATGCTTCCGCTACATATCCGCCAACACCGCCAACACCGAACACCGCCACCGATTTTCGTGACAGGCGCGCAATGGCATCTTCCCCCAACAAGAGAGCACTTCTCTGAAAACGGCCGTTCATCACTTGGCTTCATCAAGAGCGTTCAGCATTGCCACACGCGCGTCGTGCCGTCCGCCCTCGTATTCGGTGGCAACAAAAATATCCACCAATGCAAGTGCTTTTTCAACCGTCAGAACTCTTGCGCCAAGACAGATCACGTTCGCATCGTTGTGACGGCGGGTCATTTCGGTTGAAAATTCATTTTCGCACAGTGCGGCGCGAATACCGCGGTGCTTATTGGCAGCCATACTCATGCCGATTCCCGTACCGCACACAAGGATACCGAGTGCCGCCTTTTGTTCCTGCAAGGCGTTGCAAACGAGATGGGCGTAATCGGGATAATTAACACTCGCTGTTCCGTCACAGCCGAAATCGGTCACATCGTAACCCGCTTGGGTAAGGTGTGCGATAATGGCCTCCTTCATTTCATTTCCCGCGTGATCGCAGGCGATAACAAGCTTCTTTTCCATAGTCAAGTCCTTTTATGTAGTTTGTTTTAATTTTTCGTTTCTTTCCCGTTCCGCTTGAGGAGCGCGCAGATAAATCGGACGCAATACACGGTCGCTGACAGCCTTTCCCATACGGTACTCACGCATGGCAACCTTAGCAACACTGACTGCATTTTGCATCACAAGTTCAGGAGACGTTGCCACTTTCTGCGGATGCAGAACGGTGGTTTCGGTAAGCGCATATCCGTCGCCGCAAAGACGAATGGGTTCGTGATATGCCGCGAGCTCGGCATTCAAGTCCTCCAGCATAATCACGCGATCGGGTGTAAGACGGGTCAAAACTCCATTTTCCGCGCGGAAGAGAGCGTTATAGACCTGTCCGCGTCTGGCATCCATCACCGGAGATATAATGCCGGAAAATGCCGATAGGTTTTCCGCCAGCGCTTCCAATGTAGAAACACCGACACAGGGGCGTCCGCCAAACGCCAAGCCTTTGATCAATGCCACACCGATTCTGACGCCGGTGAACGAACCGGGTCCTGCACTGCAGGCAAAAATATCGATTTCATACGGCGTAAGGCCTGCTTTCTGATACAGCGTTTCGATCAGCGGCAGCAGCGTTTCACTATGCGTTCTGCCGCACTGCAGCGTATCGGCGGCAAGCACAGTACCGTCTTTGACAATAGCGGCAGTAGCAACCGTCGCGGTTGAATCAAGTGCCAACAGAATCATTTGACAGCCTCCACAAATTCAAGGGTAATGATCCGCTCGTTCTCCGAAAGCTTCTCAATCGGAACGGAATAATAGCTTTTGGGAAGCGCATACGGTATATTTTCACTCCATTCCGCAATCAGAATGCAGTCGGTATAATCATAAAAACCGATCGATTCAAGATCATCCTCACTATCGATCCGATACATATCAAAATGACAAAGCCTTCCTTTGCCTTCTCCGTATTCATTCACGATCGTATAGGTCGGACTGGATACATCGTACATAGGCGCGATAACCGAAGCAACGCCTCTGACAAAGGCGGTTTTTCCTGCGCCGAGATCGCCGTACATCGCAACAAACTCGTCCCCCTTCAACTGAGAGGCAAGCAGAATTCCTGCCGATTCCGTTTCCTTTGCCGAATGAGAAAGAATACGAAAAAGCGTTTTTTTCTGTTCCATAACAATCCTTTCCAAGGTAATACGCATTCAGTATAGCACAACTTCCGTTAAAAAGCAACGCTGTTATTTATCAAAATAATATTTTTTGTAATTTTTGTAATGCGAAAGATAAAATCTTGTGATACGGTACAAGCGCTTGAGCGAACGGTCTTTTTTATGATACAGCGTATACAAACAGCTTCCTGATAACGCTTTCATTTCTTTTTTCAGGATCGGATCCTTCAGATACCGTCGGAGAATCCCAAGCGGCACATTTGACCACATTGCCACCTTATCCCCATACACCGTATCGTGGCAATTGCCCTCTACCGTGCTTTCCACCAGCTCTTTCATCATATTGATCCCGGCGGCTCTCACAAAGAAAGAGGATCTGCCAAGACGGGGATTGATTTCAAACAGCACATAGCGGTCTCTTCGGGCATCGTATTTCATATCGAAATTGGAAAATCCGACATACCCGATCTTTTCAAGAAAGCTCTGCACCTCACTGTACACACGCGGCTCGTATCGGGTAATGATCGCCGCATAATTGCCCAGCGTATACGGTGCGTATTCTTCCAAAAGAGGCTGACCGAGGCAGGAGGCGCGAACCTTGCCTTCGTTGTCCGAAAAGGAATTGACCACACGCATCGCAGAGTCTCCCCCTTCGATATATTCCTGAATGATCAGCTTGCCGCGATAACCCGCACGGTCAAGCGCGTGCATCACCTTGTAAAATTCTTCGGGATCGTTTAGAAAATACACCTTTTTCTTTCCTTCGAACGAAAGGTGCAAATACTCTCTTGCGTTGCTGTTTTCAGGCTTGACCACGATCGGAAATGAAAACGGCAATGTTCCAAGAATCGAAAACCGCTTCTCGGCTTCACACACCACCGTCGCGGGATACGGCATTCCAAAGCGCTCGCAAAGCGCGTAAAACTTATCCTTGGTTTCAAATTGCTCCAAGAGCTCAACAGAGGGAAAACGGTTGGCGATCCTTCCTTCAAACTCGTCATAGTGTCGCGACATCAGATTGGCATAATAATCGGAGCAAGCAATCACAATGAGTTTTTCATAGCGCTCACCCATCTCACGAAGCACGGACAACAGTGTGGGAACAAAGACTGCATCGGAATCAAAGCCATCAAACGTACGATAGTCAAATAAACGGGAATGCATCGTGGGAATCAAAAGGCGCTGACACAGAATCAAGGGGCGCACGTGATAGACCTCGTGAAAAAGTCTGACATCCCCGTATGCATTTTCATCACTGCCCAGAATAATGGGCAAAAACGGTTGTTTGGTCATTGAGACATCCTATCAATATAAATTTCATTATGAAGTGATCGGCAAGACGAGCGTATCGTACTGCTCAATACCTTGCCGTGCAAAATATTCGTCTGTTTCGTAAGGTTCCGCCCCATTTTGGCGCTTTTGCGTTGTCTCAGCGCCTTTACCGCAAAGAAGCAGAACGGTTTTTTCAAACAGATGCGAAAACGCCATGGAAATTGCCTTTCCGCGGTCGGAACACATAAAATACGGTGTTCCCTCTTCTTGCACGAAAGAAGCGATCGTTTGAAGGATCTCTTCAAGCGGTTCGGTGTCGGGATCATCCTCGGTCAGGATAACGAGATCGGAATGGCGAGCGGCAGTGCGCCCCATATCCTGACGGCGATTTTCAGCCTTTCCTCCGGGACAGCCGAACAAAGTGATCACACGGTAATCGGGGTATTCTCCTTCCACATAGCGGTACAGTGCCTCCAAGCTCATTTGATTGTGCGCATAATCCACGATCACACGCACCTTTCCGTCACAAGAGACAAGCTCCTTTCCGCGACCGTCCACCTGTGTTGCCATAAGACCCTGATAAATCACCGTATCGGGAATACCGCACAGCTTAGCCGCAAGGATCACGGCAAGCGCATTTTCCGCATTATGCTGACCGAACATCGGCAACCGGTAGCATTCGATCTGCGATTGATAAACAACAGTAAGCGTCTGATAGTCGCCCTCGCGACGGGAGGATATCAGCTGCAGCATATCATCATCCTTTTGACCAAAGGAACAGACTCGACAGCCCGCTCTCTCCGCTTCCGCTCTGATCCGATCAAAGTGATCAGCACCCGAATTCAGACAGGCAATGCCGGCGCTTTGAAAGATCATAAGCTTTGATGAAAAATAATCCTCAAAATCCGGATGCTCGATCTCGCTGATATGATCGGTTCCGATATTCAAAAAGATCGCAAGATCAAATATGACATCCCGCACACGGTGATATTTGAGTGCCTGACTGGAGATCTCGCAAATTGCATAAGGAAGAGAGGCTCTTCCTGCGTTGGCAAGATGACGGAAAAATTCAATTGCCTCGGGGGTCGTCAAGGTAGATGGCTTGTCCACGATGCCGTCATACACACGCAGTGAGGAGACCAGCGCGGTGGAAGAACTATATTGTTCCGCACAGTAACGATCCAGAACGGCGTGTAAAAGAACCGAAACCGTCGTTTTCCCTTTCGTACCGGTAATACCGATCTTATATACATCCTTTGCCTCTTCTTCGAAAAACAGCGCGGCAAGCCTAGACATAGCAAGACGGATATCGCTGACAATAAGATGCGGAAGCGTCTGGCATACCGTATGATCTGCCACATAGAGCAATGCGCCGCTACCGAACGCTTTATGAAGGTATTCCTCACGAAAGCGCGCACCCTTGCAGACAAACAAGGAGTCCTTTCCTGCTGTACGGTTATCAAAGGTTATATCGCAAAAAACGGTATCAAGGGAGAGCTGATGGCAAAAAGTATCCTTCAAAAGCGCAGCGGCTTCCAACCAAGCAATCACCTCTTTGAGTGTACGTTTCATATGCTCCCCTTTCGTGTTTATTTCACAAATATCTTTTTCAAAGCTTCAAAAATACTTCTTACGGGAATATAGGTGACCCCTTCCAGAAGCTCTTGGTTCTTTTTAAGCATTTCATAGTTTTTATACGGCAAAACGATCTTGGAAAATCCGATTTTGAAGGCTTCCTTGATGCGCATCGCGGCAGAATCCACACTTCTGCACTCACCTGCAAGACCGACTTCGCCGAATGCCAGCAGTGCATCATCCAGCGGAATATCCCTGATCGCGGAGATCAGTGCGAGCGCAATGGCAAGATCGGCAGCAGGCTCATCGGGACGAATTCCGCCAATGACATTGACGAACACATCCTTCACCGAAAAACGAAGCCCCAACCGCTTCTCAAGAAGCGCCAGCATCAGGGTCATTCGGTTGTAATCAACGCCATCCGCTGTGCGTTTGGGGGAGGGATACACGCTTTCTGCCGTTAATGCCTGAATTTCAGTAACAAGCGGGCGCGTTCCTTCCATCAGACACAGCGCACAGTTACCCGAAACACCTTTGGGTCGATCGGCAAGAAAAACCTCTGATGGGTTGTCCACCTCAAAAAGACCTTTATCCGTCATTTCAAATACACCGATCTCATTGGTTGCGCCGTAACGGTTTTTGGAAGCGCGGATCACGCGGTAGATCTGCTGGCGTTCCCCTTCGAAATTGATAATGGCATCCACCATATGCTCAAGCACTTTAGGTCCTGCGATACTGCCCTCTTTATTCACGTGACCGACAATCAGAACCGACACACCGTAGTTTTTGGCAAGCGCAATAAAGCGCATTGCCGATTCCTTGACCTGCGTGATACTGCCGGGAGAGGATTGCACACTGTCGCAGTACATCGTTTGCACCGAGTCAATGATC
>JAFTKF010000239.1 GCA_017453405.1 Clostridia bacterium | reverse complement strand
CCTTACCGCTCGCCCCGCCTTACCACTCGCCACACCTCACCGCTCGCCACACCTTACCGCTCGCCCCGCCTCGCCACTCGCCACACCTCACCGCTCGCCACACCTTACCGCTCGCCCCGCCTTACCGCTTGCCCGCCCAGCCGCTTGCCCCACTAGCCGTGTCATCTGCACTTGGACTTTGTCCAAGTGCGAGCGGAGCGTAGCGGAGTCGACCCCCCAACGCACCGCGGTGCGTTGGGGGCTTGGGATCTCGGCGCGAATGATCACACAAAACAAGCTCCCCCGCAAAACCCAAAACAGCCGCTCTCAAACGCTCACAATTCCTGCAAGCGCTTAAAAACGGCTGTTTTTATAAAAGATATTGTTTTTCTTGAGAAACTTTTTGAAAAGACGACAGCAATGCCGCATCCACCGCATCAACCAAAAAAAATCGCCCCAAATGCAAGCAAGCTTGCATTTGAGGCAATTTTCATCTGTGTTTCAATCGAATCGGCAAAAGTCCTTAAACGGTTTCGTCGTTCGGTGTGTCGGTAGCCGTCGTTTCTTCCTCGGTAACCACAGCTTCTTCCTCGGTAACCGTTACTTCCTCTTCGGTCGCTTCTTCGTCAGCCACTTCAGGCATCGGCATCATCGGCATACCGTAGGGAGTCTGATACTGCGCGGCAAGATCCGCTTCGCTCGGCGCTGCTGCCATACCGTCCCAAGCCTTCAAGGCGAGGATCAGATAGTAGAATACCCACGCGTGGAAAAGAAGCTCGATCAGTACCATTGCCGAGAACGCATAAATCGTCGTGTTGAAGATCAGAAGCGCAACGGTGTCAATGGCATAGAATACCGTCAGAACGATGCTGAACACCTTCTTCTTTTTGGCAAAATACCAAAGAACAAAGTAAATTGCAGTCAGAAGCACCGCAACAACAACGACACCCCAGAAAAGACCGGGATCAAAAAATTCCGCATCCTTCCAATCGGGTCCGTAAAATTCCTCATAGAAAGCATCAGGGCGCATACCGCACATCTCCGAGAAGATAAGCACGAGATAAAGCGGAATCGATGCCGAGAACGGGAAGCTGCTGTCTGAATTCGTAATAACTAAAACAATGTTGACAAGTGTAAGTGCCGCCATTGCCAAAATATTCATACTCGAAATTTTCAGATCTCTGGCGTACAGCTCTTTGGTTTTCACCTGTTTTGCAAGTCTGTTCATAACAAATCTCCTTGTGTTTTTTCCCATTATATCACGCTTTTTTCAGGAATGCAAGAGAAAACTTCAAAAACACTTGATTTTTCACGCTTCTAGATGATATTCAACTTCTCGGCGATCCGACACATGATCCGACTCTTTCTTTCATAAAACGCCGTCGGGGACATCATCATACACAAAGGTGACCAATTGTGTCCGCGCCGCTCGGCAAGAGCGGACAAAAACAACAGCTTCACCTTCTCGCTCTCCCCCACGCAGATCTCGTCAAGCGCTTCGGTGATCGCCGTGTTCAACCTGAGATAGCGCTCGAGCACCTCAGGACGGCGTGCGCCGCGCGCAAGCTCCATCGCGCGTTTTTTAAAATCCCCGCAGATCGCCATGATCTCGCGCTTCTCGTGCAGGGTCAGTATATGCTTTTCTTTCACTTTATAGGGCATACCAAACGCCTCCTTTATCAAAATCTTCTCGCAAACGCTCCACGTCGTTCACAAATATGAGTGGTACTCATATTATTACACGGATTTTTCCATTTGTCAAGAGCTTTGCTCATATTCTGTGAAAAAATTTTCCAAAACCCCTTGACAAATAAGAGCACTGCTCTTATACTATACTTATACACAACCTTTCGGAAAGCTTGGTGAACCATATGACCCTTCCCAACCGAATCAAGATCCTGCGAAAGTCACAAAAGCTTTCGCAAAAGCGCTTCGCCGAGTTATTTTCGGTCGACCAGACTGCCGTTTCCAACTGGGAAATGGGCAAAAACAATGTCGATCTCGCGCTGGCTGATAAAATCGCCGATACCTTCAAAGTGCCTGTCGAATATGTCTATGGCAAGCCCTATACCGTCACTCGCCCCTTCTCCGAGTGGACGAACGAAGAAAAAGCAGAATACGCCGCCGCAAGCGAGGAAACAAAGCAGCTGATGGAGTTCACCTGCGGCAGAGGTGTCTTTGAAAGCAACGGCACAACGGTTCACGCCAAACGCCTCCCCAGCGAGCACGATATCAAAGTCGCCCTGTTCGGCGGTGAAGACGAAGTTACCGACGATATGTGGCAAGAGGTGAAAAACTTCGTCGCCTTTATCAAACAGAAAAAGGATCAGTGAGAACGCTTGACAATACTCGAAACGCTATATGAACAAGCCAGAGCCGAC
Organism: Clostridia bacterium; assembly: GCA_017453405.1. Classification (GTDB taxonomy): domain Bacteria; phylum Bacillota; class Clostridia; order Oscillospirales; family CAG-272; genus RGIG1993. The sequence goes on along the minus strand of JAFTKF010000239.1, from coordinate 8,797 downwards.
GGCATCGCCGTTGAGCACTTTCCTCTTCCCGAGACCGTCTCGGTATGCGTCCTTGTAGAAGGCAAACGCTATATCGGCATCGACAGAACACAGCTGGAAACAAGCTATGAGGAAGCCGAATGCCTCGCGCACGAGCTCGGGCACTGCCGTACAGACACACTGTACGCCCTCGGCGAAAAAAATCGCAAAAAAAGCGAACAGCGCGCCACCGAATGGGCGATCTTACGCCTGATTCCCTACCGCCGTTTCCAAAAAGCTTTGAAAAACGGATGCCGCGAGGTCTGGGAATTTGCCGAAGAGCTGGGAATCAGCTACCGCTTCGCCGAAAAAGTCATCGCTTATTATGCCAATCCGACACACCGATTGACACAATCATAACAATACCGCAAGACTATTAAAGGAGAATCATCTATGTCTACACTCTGGACACCCGCCAAACGCGCCATTACCGCACTCACTCTGGGAAAACCCGACCAGATTCCCACCTTCGAGCTGGAATTTCAGCTTTCCGAAGAATTCTTCGGCTATCCGCTCGACGATTACCGCCTGCACGGTGAGGAACGCAATAAGCTTTCCCCTGCCGAGCTTGAAAAAGCCGCCTACGCCCTTGCCGACAAATATGCCCGTGTCTACGGCACCAAGACGGCCAAGGAACTCGGCCCCGAATACTGCTCGGGCGACGAGGAAAAGGACAACCGCCCGGGTCTTGACTACGCCATCATCCCCGTTTACTGCCCTGAATGGTGGGATCCCACTTCCCCGATCACAACAGCCTTCCGCCGCCGTCTGCGCGAGCATTTCGGCAACACCCGTCTGTTCGGCGGTCACGGTGACGGCACGTTTGCGATCCCCTCGGGCAGCGATATGTACGATTTTGTCTACCGCATCGCCGACGAACCCGAAGAAGTGCTTGCCGAAGCCGAACGCCACGCCAAGAATGCGATCGAAGCCAACCGCCGTCAGCGCGAAGCAGGTCTTGATGTCGCACTCCTCTGCTCCGACTATTGCTATAACTCAGGGCCTTTCCTCTCGCCTATGATGTTTGATGAATTCATCACCCCCTTCCTTGCTATGATCTGTAAGGCAGGCAAAGAGGACGGAATGTATATGATCAAGCACACCGACGGCAATATTATGCCCATTTTGAATTCGCTCGTCGAAGCAGGTCCTCACGCACTCCACTCCATCGACCCTATGGCAGGTGTCGATATCCGCGAGGTCAAACGCCTCGTCGGCGACCGCGTTGCCCTCTGCGGCAATGTTCACTGCGCCGCTCTGCAAACAGGTACCGATGAAGAAGTCATTGCCTCTGCCGAATACTGTCTCAAATACGGCGCCGAAAACGGCGGCTACCTCTTTGCTACCAGCAACATCCCCTTCAAAGGTATGCCCCCTCACCGCTATCAGATGATCCTCGATATCTGGAAACAGCGCAGAGACTATTGACTTAACGACTAAGGTAGTTTTTCCTGTTGTTTTCTCTTAGCACAATCGTCATTTACACTAGCAACCTACTTTTCAGCCGATATAGATTCTTATGATCACAAAGGAGTCTCGTTACTATGAAATCCAAAGCAATCATAACATTATGTCTTGTTTTCGCGATTCTGTTTTCGACCGTCGCTTGCACACAGACCAACCGTCTCTCAACACCCGAACAGATTCGAATCACAAATAATACCATCCTGCAATGGAATTCCGTGGGCGGTGCTGAAAAATACGCTATCCTGATTGATGATTATGAAGAAGCCACCACTGCCGAAACCAAATTTGATCTGAGTTCCCTGTCCCTAACCGCAGGACAAAGCTATACGGTCAAAGTCAAAGCAATCGGAAACGGAACACTTTCCGATTCTCTTGCTTCCCAAAGCATCACGTATATGCCCGGCAGTGCAAGTACCAATATTCCAAGTGATACAACGCAAACTACTTTAACACCTGACAAACCGGATGGCTCTTTTCCCGTATATAACACACACGATAACTTCTTTTATATCGCGCATCCAAGCAAATCGATCGAAATCAAGCAAGCTTTCACTGATAACGAGTATCAGTATTACTACTTTTATCTCGGCTACCTTGAAAATTTTCCCCTCGTTTATTCTCCTTCACAATATATCATACCCAACGGCTCTACCGTTACGTTTTCCAAATCTATGTATGCCGAAAGTATCGAATCCATAGAGGATGCCGTCAGCAACAGCGTCAGTGTCAGTGAAACATCAAGTTCTTCATGGACAAAAGAACTTGGTGTCAAGTTAGGATTTGAAGGCGTCTCAATATCCAAACTACCCACATTCGATCTTGAAGTCGAAGCAAAAACAGGAGTTACTGATGTCTGGGAAGATTCAAAAACAACCACACATACCCTGACACATACAGTGGCGGAAAGTTGGGCAACAGGAGTTACCGAAACCGTCTCGCAAACCTTTGACTCAACCTCACCCACAGGTCATTATCGTTATGTACGGTACGCCAAGCGTTGTGATGTATACGCTCTTGCCGTATACAATATTGATGCTGAAGCATTTGGTTGGACATACATCACATACGCAAACACAGATGTAACGAATATGGGCGAAACAATTGAATTCAGTACAAGCAACACTTTCGCTTCCGATCGTACAACCAAACTTGAATTCGATGATCAAAAATATCTCTCTGAGATTAATACCGCTCAAACGCTCCCCTTCCGTTCCACCGCTCCGGAAGAAATGGTTTCTACACCAATCTGCTATCCTATGACTTCCCAACTCTGTGCTGAAAATCAAGATTACAATCTTAATAAGCCTTATAATGACGACTATATCAAGAACGGCGAATATGATCACGGAAGCTATACCATCGGTTCATTTGTCTTATACGGATGCTATCAAAATAAAAATGGCACGATTACCGTACTAGACCCAAACAAATTCAAAATCGAATTCATCTTCAACGAAGATCCTGCCCATCTTCCAAATGAAAAGAATAACGAACTGTATGTTACATCAGACACCGCCAAGACGGTTTATGGCACCGATCTGCAAAACGGCGAAGAACTCGGAAAAGGCGCATATTATATCACCATCAAATTGAAAGACGGTTCTTCCTTAAAGCCAACCGTCGGACTTAATTTTATGGACAAAAAAACCAAAGGTTCTGTCATTACCGTTCTCGATGGTTTTGCCATCTCAGTTGAGGAAATCGCAACTATTGAAATCACCGCCGTTTATGAGCTTCAATATTACAGCGGATGGTTTGACCACCATTTCACCAACTGGAGATTTGATCAGACCATTACCTTCCAATGATCGTCGATATCTGCACACAGCGCAGAAATTCAAAAAAACACTCGCCCTCTCTCCGCATTCTCAGTGAAGAAACCGGCATCAAAAGTACCGAGGCAAAAAAGCCTCGGTACTTTTGTCTTTATGCAATCCTGAGAACCTTCAAAAAACGAACCGCCAAGAGCCAAAATTGCCGCTATCGGCAAAATATCTCGGTTTTTACCAACATTTTGACTTGCTATTTTGCCGATAGCGATACAACTATGTCATAAACAAAAACGCGCCGTTGTCAAACACTTACAGAATTTGTAAGCGTTTGACAACGGCTCTGCTTTGCTATAAAGATATGTTCAAATGGGAGACAGAGATGCTGTACCCGCAAAACTGTGTTATTCGGGAAGCATCATCAGCATCATACGGATCGAGCCGTGAAGATTCTTATACATCGGATCTTCGGGGCAAACCTTAATCAGAAGCTCCAGAAGCTCCTGTGCCCGCTGTAAAAAGATCCTTGCCTGACTCATTTTCAGCGTCACAAGAAGCGAGCCCATATCAAAATTACTGTGCGCAAGATCATCAATCAACCCAACCGTCTGCTCCTCACGGACAAGCGCATTGCGGATCTCAAGAGACTTCGAAAAATGCTCAAAGGTTTTTTGGATATCGCCAAGCGTACGGGCAACATACCCGATCGTGCTGTGCGTCTTGGCAACAGCGTTCCGATTCTCCACCGTGCCGCTCGTCTTGGCATAACGCTCGCGCAGTGTCAAAAGCTCCTCAAGAACCGACAACTGCCGCTCCGCGTCCTTTTCCATTTCATAAGCATCCGCCAGCTTATCCAGCAAGTTGATCCGCGCATAACAAGCCATTTCGAAGGTGTCCGCCTCCAGCATCAGCTTGGCAAAGGTATCGCCCTTTTCCAAAACAGCGATCGCTTCCGCGGGAGTATGCGCATATAAATACTCTTCACCAAGCTGATCGTACGCGTGCACCAGATCCCGCAAGGCAAGCACCGTCGTCCACTGCGCATAGACCGCTTCAAAATAGGTAAGCGCCTTCTGCGCGTGCATCAACGCATCATCCCACTGCTTCAGGCGCTTCAGAACTCGCGCAAGCGCCGCGTGCGAAACCGCAAGATCGCGCTTGTCTCCCCACGCCGCGTCACTCGGCACATCGGACTTCAGGGCAAGCGCCTTTTGATGGTAGACCAAAGCCCCTTCGTAATCCCTCAAGTTTTCTTTCCCACGCCCAAGCTGTCCGTATGCGATCGACAACAGCCGCGTGGTTTTCTCGCTCGAAAACAGCTCTGCCATTTCTTCCGCAACCACGCACGCCTTTTCAAAATACGCAAGTGCCCGCGCGTCCTCACTCAGACGATCGCACGCTCTGCCAAGATAAGAAAGCGAATCAAAACAGCCCTCGAAAGCACGGGGGGAATCTGCCACCGCTTTCAGCTCTTCAAATACCGAAAACGCCTTTTCGTGATAGGGGATCGCCTCATCGAATTTCATCACCGTTTGCATCAGATTGCCGATGCGGTTATACGAAATGCCAAGATCATACCGTGCCTCGGGCGCATCCATCTGCTCACACAGCTTTTCACGAAGAAGCAGTCCCTCGCGGTAATAGTCCGCCGCTTTGTCATACTGACCGCGCTGTTCCGCGAACTGTCCCAGCTTGTTATACGAAAGGGTCAGCGACCGCGCACTCTCGTTGGTGTGGGTGCTATCGTAAATATCACGGTAGATGGCATAAGCTTTTTCATAGTAAAGAAGCGCCTCTTCATCGCCGCGGCTTGCCAGACTGTCACCCATCGCGTTGTAACCGATGGCAAGATCATATTGCGCAAGAATCGCGCCGCTTGCCTTCAGAAGCTCTTCACGGATCGTAATCGACAGCTTCAGATAAGGAAGCGCCTCCTCCGGGCGGTTCATACTTTCATAAACATCGCTGATATCCTTGCAAATGACAGCCTCCTGACGGTACGCATCACTGCTTTCCGCCTCCGAAACCCCACTGCGGCAAACCGTCAACGCCTTGGTATGAAAGGCGAGCGCTTCTTCAAAATGATAGCGCTTCTCTTCTACTCTGCCCAGCATATTCAGCGTGAAGGCAAGATCCAGATTGCCCTGCGCCCCCGCGTTGGGTATCTTTTGAAGCAGTTCTGCCGCCTTTTCATAATATGCGCAGGCACTGTCATAGTCTTCCATCTTGATCAGAAGACCGCCGATCGAAAGATACGCGCTTGCCACATCCCGCAAGGTTTCCTGCGAAGAAAACGACTCACAGATCGTCAGCGAATTTTCATAACACGCCTTGGCTTCCTGCAGTCTGCCATCAAGCTCCGCAAGCTTTCCCAGCGTATTATAGCAAATCACACGAATTCTCTCGATAAAGGAAAAGCCGTAGCCCTCAAACGCGTCAAGCTGTGCCAGAAGCTCCCGATACCGCTCGCCGCATTCCTCATAGCGGAACAGGCTATCGAGCAAATTCCCCAGTTCGACATACGCCTCCACAATACGAAACGCATCTCTTTCACCGGGATTCTTCTCAAACATCTCCCGTGTGCAGTCGATCAGCTTCTTTGCCCAATACAGCGCCTTCTCAAAATCACGCGCCACACCCTCGGCATTCCGATACATCGCGCCAAGACGCTTGATCGCCTCATACAGCCCTGCCTCCGCCGCCGATGTGATCAGCGAAAGCGCCCGTTCGGCATCCCGTTCCACATCAATGCCCGAAAGATACGCAAGACCGATAAAGAAATTATGCTCAGGATCGCTGTCATTCTCCCGAAGAGCGATCGACGAAAGCGCCGACAGAAGCGATTCGGCAAGCCGCACGCCGTCGTGCGCATCCACGATCGTGGGAATACCATTGTAAGCATCCGCTACCAGATCGTGATCGGTGGACACGACCTCGCAGGGTACAATGGTCTTTCCTGCCTCTTTCGCCATCGGATATTCGGTGGTCATTACATAATTCGTCTCATTGACAAGATTCGGGGTCACCGCAAGCGTAAACAGCGCACTCTTTTCAAGCGCTTCGGCGATCATATCGTTAAAATTCTCGCCGGGCGTCAGAAATTCGTCATACCAGATCGCAATATCGCGGCAAAATTCATTGGCGTGGATCAGCCGCATCAATTCTTGGGCATACTTTCTGTCCTTTTTGCGATAACTCAGAAAAATATAGGCATCAAACGCCGCCCGTACCTTCTTGGCAAGCTCGTCCCCGACAAGGACGGAGGACAAAAAGGTCGCAAGCTTCTCTTCATACGAAATCGCGGTAGCATCGCTTGCGTGCCTGTCAAGATACTGCAGCTCGACGCACACCCGATTGAAAAGCTCGCTCAGCCCTTCCTCCTGCATCAAAGGCAGGATCGGAATGTGATGCTTGCGCGCATACTGAAATTCCAAGGACAGCGCACGGCTTTCCTTGGTCAGAAACGCCGTCGTCACGGGAATGACCACAAGGTTCATTTCGTGAAGCTTGGCAAGATGCTCCTCCACATCCAAAGCCCCCTCGGGGTCGCTGTCAAAAAAGACCGCGCAGTTCTGATAGGATAAGATCTCCTTTGCGATTTTCTCAAGAAGCACCCGATCCTCGGGATGTGCCGCCAGATACACCTTCGCCTTTCCCTGCCACGGAGAATCCCCCCGTGTCCGATAACTGAATTCCGCCATAAGTCCTCCCCATTCGTTTTTTTCAGTATACCATACCGCACCTCACCTGTCAAGAAGCGATTTCGACATTTCTGTTTTCCACAATCGGCACATATCAGTCACCGCACTTTCCTTACACCCGATTGCGGTCAAAAAAACGTTTTTCAAAAGCGCCCCGAAAAAAGGAAGAGAGAACAAATCGGTTTTGTAGCCGAAATGTCCTCTCTTTTTCTGTTTGTTTTCGTTTTGCGTGATTTGTCCGTTAAGGACATCACGCTAAATGTCTCTCTTCCTTTGATCGCCGAGATTATTGATAACGGACAGCCGAGCCCTTCAGCGAACCGATCTCATACGCGCTGACATCGCCGAGGGAGAGAATATACAGTGCGCTTTCGTCGGCAACCGTCACGGTCTTGCCGTTCAAGGTCACACGGCGGGTCAGTGTCAGATCACCGAGCTTGACTTCCACCGTCTTGCCGCCTGCCGTCAGCTTGATCGCGCCGTCGGTCAGACGGGGACCGCTTTCACGCTTCACCACAATGGCAACCGTCTTGCCGTCGGTGTACACTTCAAGATCGCCCGTATCCGACAAAAGCAGCGAGGTATACACCGCCTCTTCGCCGTAGCACACACGATAGGTCGGATTGCCAAAGCCCACAACACCGTTTTCACAGCCGAAGATGCGCTGATTGCTGTAAGCGTTGATCAGATACGCCGCTTCACCCGATGCAAAACCGTCCTTGGAGATCTGGCGACCATCGGTGCGGTTGGTTGCCGCATTTCTGACATAGCCGCAGTTTTCCTGATGGAAGCCGCTGACATAATACGCGAGCGAGCCATCCGAGGTCGTACCCTCTACCGTAGCATCCACATAGCAGTTCTTCATCGATGTCGCATTGCCGTTACCGATAAGACCGCCGGCATACTTGCCGCTGACGGTGGCTTTCGAAGCCACGCACTGTGAAAGCGCGATCTCCGATGCCGTATTGGTCGTGCCGCCGATCGCACCTGCCGCCGATGTGCGCGAGGTTACCGTACTGTTTGCCACAGCCACCCATTCGATCTTGGCGATCGCACCGGTTGCCACCGTGCCAAACAAAGCACCTGCCGCGCCTTCCGCCTCAACCGTCACACCCGACAGCATCAGCTTCGTAATCGATGCCCCCATCGTCAGCTTACCAAACAGACCGCCGTCGGCAGAAGCGTTGATCGTATAATTCGAAATCGTATGCAGTGCACCGTCAAGCTTACCGCCAAAGGGGCGTTCAGCAGAACCGATCGGCACAAGCGTTTCGTTCTTGCAGTCGATATCCTCAACCAGAACCAGCGATTCACGACCGTTCAGGCGACCTGCTTCGAGATTTTGCTGATACCATTTCAGATGGTCTACCGTTGCGATCTCGTATGCGCCGTCCTTGACAGTCGGGCGGTGGACAGAAGCCGTACCTGCCTTAGTCTCCATAGCACCGCAAGCGGTACAGGTAGCGGTGATCACACCGTCCACATAGCCGTCTGGCGCGGTCGCTTCCTCGCGATACGTATGCTTCTCTTCGGAAGCCTTTGTCAGGATCTTGTTGCAGTCAAGGCAAACGCGACGTCCGCAGGCATAGTCCTTCACGTTCTCGTGAATCTGCACCTCGCGCGCCAGAATGGGATAGCCGTCGTTGATGCCCGTGACGTCCTCTACAAAACGGTCACCGTCGGAGGATACGGGATATGCCGAAACAGCCGCAAGAAGTGCCGCCTTGTCGGCTACCTTCGTCACATTATTGGTTGCCACGTTCAGTGCAGCCTTGCCGTCGATAAACGCAGCGTTAGTCACACTTGCCGCAGTTGTTGAGTGGTTCGAAAAGGCAATGGCAT
>JAFTKF010000238.1 GCA_017453405.1 Clostridia bacterium | reverse complement strand
TCTCGCTGATCTATCTCCTCGTTGCTTCGGGCAACGCAAGCGGCAGAGGCGCGATCGGCGGTCTCGCACTGCTCTTCCCCGAATGGCTGGTTTATGTCATTTTCTTCATCGCTCCTTTGTATATCAACGCCGCTTATCTTTCGACCGGCACCTTTATGACGGCACTTCTTCCCTACGCCGCTGTCGGTCTTACCTTCTCGATCGCGCCCTGCGTGATTATGACCGTTTCCTCCCTCCTGTATCCCACGATCCTCTTCATCCTCGGTGCACTTGCCCTGCTCGGCGGTGCGATCGCACTTGTCGTGATTCTTGTTCTCAAGTATCTCAAGGGTATGCCCATTCCCGCTGACCTTGTTTGCGAAATGTATGAAGAAGGAGCACCCGAGATCACCGTTCCCGAAGGCGTGATCAAGGAAAAGAAGGAAAAGGCTGCCAAGAAGGTTGAAAAGAAAGCCAAGAAGAACGACTTCGCGTTCCTTGACGAACCCGAAACCACCGACGATACCCAGAACACCAACGTATAATCGCAAAAGAGGCTGTGCGCTGTCGCATAGCCTCTTTTTTCTGCCAAGTAAAAACGGTCACGCTACACTGTCCGTGACCGTTTTTGTTTTATACCTTCTTTTCGTATTGCAAACGGTAGAGATTATAGTATCTGCCCTTCTTTTCAAGAAGCTCGGTATGCGTACCTTCTTCCTTGATCACGCCGTGAGAAAGCACGAAGATCTTGTCGGCGTGACGAATGGTGGAAAGACGGTGTGCCACCATCAGCATTGTGCCGATGTTCATCATTTTTTCCAGCGAATCCTGAATCAGAAGCTCGGTTTCGGTATCGATATTGGCGGTTGCTTCATCAAGGATCATAATACGGGGCTTATGAATGACCGTGCGGGCAAAGGAAAGAAGCTGGCGTTCGCCTGCCGAGAAATTATTGCCGCGCTCACGCACCTCTTCGTCAAGCCCGTGGGAAAGCTTGGCAATCAAGCGATCGGCATTGACATAACGGCAAGCCTCGTCCACCTCGGTATCGCTGACACCGTCAAGTCCCATCAAAATGTTCGAGCGCACCGTACCCGAGAAGAGGAAGACATCCTGCAGCATCTGTCCGAACTGACGGCGCAGGGAGGACAGCTTGATCTTGCGGATATCGATGCCGTCCAGCGTGATCGTACCCTTCTGAATGTCGTAATTTCTGACGATCAGCGAAAGGATCGTGGTCTTGCCGCTACCGGTCGAGCCGACAAACGCGGCGGTTTCTCCCGCACCGATCTTGAAGGACACATCTTTTAAGACCCAATCCTCACCGACATAGGCAAACCAGACATTCTTGAATTCGATCTCACCGCGTACCGTGTCAAGCTCGATCGCATCCTCACAGTCCACGACCTCGGGCTTGATATCGAAGATCGTAAAGATCTTTTCCGCCGAGGCAAAGGCAGACTGCAGGAAATTGAAGCTTTCGGCAAGGGTCTGGATGGGGTTGAAGAATTTGGAAATGAACATATAGAAGGAAACCACCGTCGACGCCTTGATTGTCTGACCCAAAAATTCGGTTTCACGGATATAGCCTCTGCCTCCGAGATATAAAAGGCAGAGCACCGAGGAGATATACAGCATATAGACCATCGGGCGGAAAATGCCGAACACGAAGATCTGCTCTTTTTTCGAACGGGACAGACGGCGGTTCTTTTCATCAAACTCCGCCTTCTTTTTCTCTTCACGATTGAAGATCTGAATGATCTTCATGCCCGACAAATGCTCGGACAGATAGGTATTGATATCGGTCGTGCCGTCCTTGACCTTGCGGTATGCCTTGCGCGAGAATTTACGGAAGATCACGGTAAAGAGCGCCACAAAAGGAACGAAGCAAAGCACCATCAAGGTCAACTGATAGTTGAGCAACAGCATTGCCGAAAGCACGCCGAGGATCACAAATACGTTTTTGACAAGGTTCACCAAAATATTCGTGAACATCATCGAGATCGCATTGGTATCGTTGGTCACGCGTGTCACCAGCTTACCGACGGGAATGTGGTGAAGCTGACTGTGCGAAAGCCCTTCAATGTGCGAAAAGAGATCCATACGGATCGAGGAAATGATGCGCTGACCGACCTTTTGCAAAACGATCGACTGAATATAGGTCGAAAGCAAAGAGACCAAAAGGATACTGCCGTAGATCGCGACATAAATGAGCAGTGTCTTCATCTTGAAATCCGAGGAAATGATCTCTTCGATATGCCCGATCAGAAGGGGCGAGGCAATATCGTAAGCGATCGAAAAGAGCATCAGCACAAGAACAAAAATGAAATTCGGAATATAGGGCTTGGCATACACCAGAAGGCGGCGCGCGATCTCGGAATCCTTCATATTGCGGTCAAAACCAAGTGCTGTCTTTTTATCCTTGATCGAAAGATACGCGATGATGAAAATGATTGAAAACACGCCCACCACACCGCCTACCACAAGAAGCGGATAGAATTCACGCATGAGGATCCCCTCCTTCTTCGTCAAGCTTTTGAAGCTCTACCGTCATACGGTAGGCTTCACAGTTCGCATACAGCTCGTCGTGTGTACCGATGGCAACAAGCTCACCTTCGTCCAGAAAGAGGATCTTGTCCATATTCGCCACCGTCGACACGCGGTGCGCGATCAGAATCGTGGTCTTGCCGCGGCGGATGCGGTTGAGATTGTCAAGAATCGCCTTTTCGGTCTTGACATCCACTGCCGAAACCGAGTCATCGAGAATCAGGATCGGGGCATCCTTCATCAGCGCACGCGCAATGGAAATGCGCTGCTTCTGACCGCCCGAAACCGTCACACCGCGCTCACCGAGCACCGTTTCATAGCCATCGGTAAAGCCCTTGATATTGCTGTCAATATCGGCAAGCTCTGCCGCTTCGACAACCCCCTCAAGCGTGGCGTTGTCGGTGGCAAACGCGATATTGTTGGTGATCGTATCGCTGAAAAGGAAATTGTCCTGCGGCACGTACGCGGCAAAGCGGCGCAGGGTCTTGATGGGAAGGGTATTCACATCCCTGCCGTCCACAAAGACCGTGCCGTCGGGAACATTGTAGGTGCGAAGCAACAGGTCGACAAGCGTCGTCTTACCCGCACCGGTTCTGCCGATGATACCGACATTTTCGCCCGCCTTGATCGAGAAAGAAATATGCTTTAAGACCTCGTTGTCCGAACCGGGGTAGGTAAAGCTCAGATCGCGGTATTCAATCTCACCGCGGATACAGTCAAGCTCCACCACATCCTCGCGGTCCTTGACATCGATCGTCGCATCGAGAAGCTCACCGATGCGCTTCAGGGATGCCTTGCCCCGCGAGCGCATTTCGATCAATTCGGAAATCGCCATCACGGGCCAGATGATCGCATTAAAATACCCGATGAATTCCACAAGCTGACCGGCGTTGAAAACATCGCTGTACACCAGATAGCCGCCGTAGCCGAGAATGATACAGATCACGCTTTCCACAAACAGCGTCACCGAGATACGAAGCAAGGTAGACGCCTTGGTATAATTCACATTGGCAGTCTCGTTTTCGCGATTGAGCTTCTTGAAGCGCCAAAGCTCCACCGCTTCCTTGACAAATGCCTTAATGACCGAAAGTCCCGAGAAGGATTCCTGCGAAAAATCCGACAGCGAGGAAAACGCTTCCTGACGGGTTTCCCATTTTTTCGACATATATTTGCCCACGATCAACACCACAAGCAGCATAAATACCATCGGGATCAGCGAAAGAAGGGTCAGAAGCCCATTCATTCTTGCCATTTTGATGATCGCAAGCGTTCCGAGAAAGAGCGCATCCGAAAAGGTAAT
>JAFTKF010000237.1 GCA_017453405.1 Clostridia bacterium | reverse complement strand
TCAAATTGCTTCATACCGTTTTGTCAAACTCCTTATATAACATACTCGCCCGAATGCGCAGTCAGCTTGATGATCAGCTTGATGTTGTCGGGCTGAACCGCGGCATCGTGTGCCGCACGGCATCTGACCAGCTTGCCGCAGGTCTCGCATTTGTGAATGATAATATAGCCCTTCTTGGGATCGGTCACAGCGGCAACCGCACGAAGCAGACCGAGGCATTCGTTGGCGCGGTCGCCGGGATTGACATCAATGTGAATCGATGAAAGGCAAAACGGGCAATGATTTCTTGAGCTTTTGCCGAGCGGCAAAACCTCTTTGCCGCAGTTGCGGCAGATAAAACCCGAATCATTTTTGGAAAAGCGTTTGGTTTCCATAGGGCAAAATTCCCTTCCTTGTGAGATACATAAAAAATTTTGCGAAACGGCATACTAAAGACGGCTTGTATAAAGCCAAACCACGAAAGGACCTTTTGTCATGCCGACTGTATTCAAAAGAAGCTTGCCGGCTCTTTTTGCAGCCCTTCTTCTTGTTTTTGTTACCCTTACGGCATATGCGGCACCTGCCACAACAGCGCCTGCCGCAACCGATGCGACAACGCCCGTAACAAGCAGTATCGGTGTTCCCGACTCGACAGCGAAGCTGCCCGATTCGACATCCACCGTACCCGATTCCTCCAGTATGATGGATACCCCCTTGACAACAACACCCGATACGGCAAACGATCCTGCCACGACGAGCGACCTTACCGATAAAAACGATGACGACGGCTTTGCCTATACAGGCCTTGTGATCGCACTGATCATCGCCGCCCTTGTGATCGGACTCATCATTCTGCTCGTTCCTAAAAACAAAGACAAGCAATAAGCTTCATTTCGTGCTCCGCGTGCGGCAGTGTCCGTGCGCGGGGCATTTTTACGAAAGCGGCACGACCTCGTTTCCGTTTTCGTCAAGCCCGAACTGCTTCATTAAGCGTTCCTCCAGCTCAGCCCCCGTATTATAGCCCATCTTTTTCTGACGGTGATTCATCGCGGCAATTTCCAAAATGACCGCAAGGTTTCTTCCGGGCTTCACGGGAAGCGTGTAGGTGGGGATCTTCAGCCCCATAATATCGATGTATTCGGTATCCGTACCAAAGCGATCGTAGCTTTTTTCGGGATTCCACTGCTCGATCTGCACCACAAGGTCGATCTTTTCGCTCATTTTAACAGCACCCATACCGAAAATACGGCGGATGTCGACAATACCGATGCCGCGAAGCTCGACATAGTGACGGATCAGCTCGGGAGCACTACCCACCAGTGTCTTATCCGAAACACGCTTGATCTCTACCGCATCGTCGGCAATCAGACGGTGACCGCGCTTGACAAGCTCAATGGCAGTTTCGCTCTTACCGATTCCCGAATCCCCAAGAAGCAGAATACCTTCGCCGTATACCTCAACGAGTACCCCGTGGCGGGTAATACGGGGCGCAAGCGATACCGCAAGAGACGCGATCAGCGCCGACATAAACGAGGAGGTCGGCGTTTCTGTCGCAAGCAGAGGCACATTATACTGCTTGGCAAAGGTCAGCGTGACCTCATCGGCAGGAATCCCCGCCGTAAAGACCACCGCAACCGGACGCTTTTCAAAAAAATCGTGCAAACGAAGCTTTCTCACCTCTTCGTCAAGACTTTTCAGATATAAATATTCTACCTTACCGATGATCTGCACGCGTGGCGGCTCAAAATGGTCGAAAAAGCCGGCAAGCGGCAAACCGGGGCGGTTGACATCACGACAGCTCACCATGACGGGTTCATCGGGCAAATACAGCGGCTTCAGTGAAAACTCCGCCACAAGATCGGTCAGCTTGACACTGTAAACATCGGGCATAGGCTACCTCCAAAATACACGTATTGATACTCTCTATCATAAACGAAAAGGCGGCATTTGTCAACGGAATTTCGTAAAATCACGGAAAAAGCACAGAAAAGTTCAAAAATTATTTTCATTTTCCCACGTTTTTGGTATTGACAAAGCATTTTTTCTATGGTATACTTACTGTTGCGTTTATGGAACTATTTTTTGGAATATACGGGCCATTCGCTCAGGTGGTTAGAGCTACCGGCTCATAACCGGTTGGTCCGGGGTTCGAGTCCCTGATGGCCCACCAAGATCTTTTTGATCTTATCCGTACATAACGCAAGATACACGTTTCTTTGATGACTCAAAGGGACGGATCAAAAACATAAGGAAATCCCTTGTTAATTATTCTCACTATGGAGGAATCAAAACGTGGAAATCATTGAAATTATCTTTCTCGTACTCATCGCATTGGCAGCCGTTGCGCTGACGTATGCCGTTCTCAGACAGTCCAGCAAAGCACAGGGCCTTTCGGGTGCTATCTCCGGCGGCTCGTCCGACACCTATTACGGTCAGGGCAAGGGCAAGGACAAGGAAAAGACTTGGAACAAGGTCACCATCATACTTGCCATCTTCTTTGTTGTAGTCGTTCTTGCATTCTACATCTGGCAGCCTACCAAGTCCAAGGTTGATATCGGTGACCCCGATGCCGAGTTTACCAACCCCGAGGAAACCACCACAGTCGCTCCCTCGACCACCGAAACCCCTGCAACCACCGACATCCCCGTAACGACCGTAGCACCTACCACTACAACCGCTCCCGCAAACGACGAAACCCCCAACGAGTAAACCACGAAAAATCCCAATGCGATCGCATTGGGATTTTTTTG
>JAFTKF010000236.1 GCA_017453405.1 Clostridia bacterium | reverse complement strand
TCGTGCGCATCTGTAAAAGCGAGAAACTGCTTGCCAAAAGCCAAAAAACCATTCTGGAGGTTGCCTATGATGTCGGCTTCTCCTCGGTTTCCTACTTCAACCGCATCTTCAAGCGCTATAAAAACTGCACGCCCACCGAATACCGCCGCGCACAGTATGAAAACCAATAAGCATTCGGATATTCTGTATAAAAATCCGCACAGAACACCGTAAATATTGCGATTTTACTTGAAAAACATAAAAAACTATGCTATACTGTTATATCATACTTATTTTTGACGGCTTGAATTCTTCGCCGTCAGAATGGAACGAAAGGATACTCCCACCGCTATGAAAAAACTGATGATCGGAAACGAGGCAGTTGCCCGCGGTCTGTATGAAGGCGGTTGCCGCTTCATATCCAGCTACCCCGGTACTCCCTCAACCGAAATTACCGAATTCGCCGCCAAGAATGACGCCATCACCTGCGAATGGGCACCCAACGAAAAGGTCGCCTGCGAAGCCGCCTTTGGCGCTTCTCTTGCCGGTGTCCGCTCGGCGTGTGCGATGAAGCACGTCGGTCTGAATGTCGCCGCCGACCCTCTCTTTACCCTTTCCTACACCGGTGTCAATGCCGGTATGGTTATTTGCGTTGCCGATGACCCCGCGATGCATTCCTCGCAAAACGAGCAGGATTCCCGCCACTATGCCATTGCCGCCAAAGTACCGATGCTCGAGCCTGCCGACTCGGCAGAAGCACTCGCCTTTGCTAAATGTGCGTATCAGCTCTCCGAGGAGTTCGACACCGTTGTTCTGCTTCGCACCTGCACGCGCATTGCGCACTCGCAGAGCATCGTAGAAGAAGGCGAGCCCCTTCCCTTGCCCACGCTTCCTTATGAAAAGAACGCCGCCAAGTATGTGATGATGCCCGGCAATGCCAAGCGCCGCCATCCCGTCGTGGAAGAGCGTACCGAAAAGCTCACCGCCTTTGCCGAAACGACCGATCTCAACCGTGAAGAGCTGACAGAAGGTGCCGCGATCGGTATCATCTGCTCGGGAACGGCATATCAGTATGTCAAAGAAGCGGCAGGCGACACCGTCAGCGTGCTGAAGCTCGGTCTTGTCAATCCCCTTCCCGTAGAACGCATCAAGGCGTTCGCAAAGAAGGTGGACCGCCTCATCGTTTGTGAGGAGCTTGACCCCGTGATCGAAACACATTGCCGCAACATCGGTCTTGCCGTAGAAGGCAAATCGCTTTTCTCCATGATCGGTGAATTCTCCCAAAACACCGTTGCCAAGGCGCTCGGTCTTCCCGTCAAGGAAGGCTACACCCTTGACGAAGCACTCCCCGTGCGTCCCCCTGTTATGTGTGCAGGCTGTCCGCACAGAGGTATGTATTATACCCTCGCCAAAAACAAGATCACCGTTATCGGTGATATCGGTTGCTATACCCTCGGGGCAACGCCCCCTCTGTCCAGCGTGGATACCACCCTTTGTATGGGTGCATCGGTTTCGGGCATTCACGGCTTCAACCGCGCAAGCGCCAACCGTGCCGCCGGTAAGACCGTTGCCGTCATCGGCGACTCGACCTTTATGCACTCGGGTATGACGGGACTTGTCAACATCGCCTATAACGCATCGAATTCAACCGTTATTATTCTCGATAACTCGATCACGGGTATGACAGGACATCAGCAAAATCCCACGACCGGTTACAATATCAAAGGCGACCCCGCCGCCAAGGTGGATCTTGAAACCCTTTGCCGTGCACTCGGTATTGACCGTGTCCGTGTGGTCGATCCTTACGACCTTGCCGCCTGCGACAAGGCACTGAAGGAAGAGCTTGCCTATGAAGGACCGTCGGTCATTATCTCGCGCCGCCCCTGCGTTCTTCTGAAGAGCGTCAAGACCAAGCCCGCGCTTGTGATCGATGCCGACAAGTGCCGCGGCTGTAAGATGTGTATGAAGCTCGGCTGTCCTGCCATCAGTATGAAGAACGGCAAAGCAAGAATCGATGCCACCCTTTGCGTCGGCTGTGATGTTTGCGAACAGCTTTGCCATTTTGACGCGATCGGAAAGGCGCAGTAAGGAGGAATGACGAATGAAAACGACTAATATTATGATCGTCGGTGTCGGCGGACAAGGCTCTCTGCTTGCCTCCAAGCTGCTGGGCAGATTGCTCGTTGACGAAGGCTATGATGTCAAGGTCTCCGAGGTACACGGTATGAGCCAGCGTGGCGGCTCGGTCGTGACCTACGTTCGCTTCGGCGATACCGTAACCTCGCCCATCATCGACGAAGGCGAAGCTGATTTTATTGTATCCTTTGAAAAGCTGGAGGCTGCACGCTATGCCGCCTATCTTGCCAAGGACGGCAAGGTCATCGTCAACACGCAGGAGATCGATCCGATGCCCGTCATCACGGGCGCTGTCTCGTATCCCACCGATATTCTGGAAGCATTTGCCGCCAAGGGTGCCGTGATCGACAGCTTTGATGCACTCGCAGTCGCTACCGAAGCAGGCTCGTCCCGCGCTGTCAACATCGCCCTGATGGGCAGACTTGCGGGATATCTTCCGATCCCTTATGAAAAATGGCTCACTGCCATTCAAAATACCGTCGCGCCGAAATTCGTTGCCGTCAACGAAAAAGCATTTTCGCTCGGCTATCACGCGTGATAACAAAAGTTGAAAGGATTGAATGCTATGGAACAGTATTGGCAAAAAGAAATTGAGACAGCATCGAGAGAACAACTGACAGCGTGGCAAAATGAACGACTCGTAAACACCGTCAAACGCGTTTATGAAAATGTGCCCTATTACAGAGCACAAATGGAAAAAGCAGGGATCACCCCCGACGACATCAAATCGATCGACGATCTTCACAAGCTTCCCTTTACCTACAAGAGCGACCTGCGTGATACCTACCCCTTCGGACTTTTTGCCGTACCGATGGAACAGGTTGCCACCATGCACGCCTCCAGCGGCACGACAGGTAAGCAGATCGTCGCAGGCTATACCGAAAACGACCTCGCGATCTGGGGCGATATCTGTGCCCGTCAGCTTGCCGCAGTCGGTTGCGAAAAGACCGACATCGTTCACGTTTCTTACGGCTACGGACTCTTCACGGGCGGTCTCGGTCTGCATCGCGGCGCACGCCGCATCGGTGCTGTTGCCCTCCCCGTTTCCTCGGGTAACACCGCACGTCAGCTGACCATTTTCCAGGACTTCGGCTCTAACATTCTCTGCTGCACACCGTCTTATGCGATGTATCTCGGCGAATCGCTGGAAGAAGCAGGCATTCCGCTTGACAAGATCAAGCTGAAGGCAGGTATCTTCGGTGCGGAGCCCTGGACCGAAGAAATGCGCCGTATGATCGAAAAGAAGCTCGGTCTCAAAGCCTATGACATTTACGGTCTTACCGAAATTATGGGTCCCGGCGTTGCCTATGAGTGCTCCTGCCAGAAGGGTATGCACGTCAATGAAGACCACTTCATCATCGAAGTGATCGACCCCGACACGGGCGAAGTTCTTCCTAAGGGCTCTGAAGGCGAGATCGTCTTCTCCTGCATCACCAAGGAAGCCTTCCCCCTGCTACGCTACCGCACCCGCGATATCGGCGTTGTCAATTATGAAACCTGCGAATGCGGCAGAACCTTCTGCCGTATGTCCAAGCCCCGCGGCAGATCGGACGATATGCTCATCATCCGCGGCGTCAATGTTTTCCCCTCGCAGATCGAAACCGTTCTAATGCGTGAGGGTCATTCCCCCAACTATCAGCTCGTGGTTGACCGTATCAACAATCTTGACACGCTTGAAGTCAAGGTCGAGGTAACCGCCGATGTCTTCTCCGACACCGTAGCCAACCTCACCAAGGCTGAAAAGAAGCTTGCCGATTCGATCAAATCGCTCCTCGGTGTTGCCGTTAAGGTCACCTTCTGCGCCCCCAACACCATCGCACGCTCGACGGGTAAGGCTGTCCGCGTAATCGATAACAGAAAACTCCACTAATCCATAAATAAGAAAGGTTGGTATTTCCTATGACGATCAGTCAGCTTTCCGTATTCGTTGAAAACAAGCAAGGCAGTATGTCGGGCATTGCCGAAGCACTTGCCGAGGCAGGCATCGATATCCGTGCACTCACCATCGCCGATACCACCGATTTTGGCATTCTTCGCCTGATCGTGCGCGATCCCGAAAACGCCAAAAAGATGCTTCAGGAAAAGAATTTCGTTGTCACGGTCAATCAGGTGATCGGTGTTGAAGTTCCCGACCGCGTTGGTGGACTCGCCAAGGTGCTTCGCATTCTGGATGACGCACTTATCAACATTGAATATATGTACGATTTTCTTGCCATTAAGGAAGAAAAGGCGTATATCATCATCCGCGTGGAAAACAACGCAAAGACCGTCGAGCTTTTACAGCAGAACGGCATCCGTTGCATCAGCGACGAAGATATCGTATTTTAATCCAAAGCAAAAACCGCTTCCTCTCGGAAACGGTTTTTGTTTTCAGAAATTACTCTGCCATCTCTGTGTATTCGTCAGCATCCTCGGGCGCGGTAATGGTCGGGATCTCCAGACTGTTGAAGACCATATCGACCGTTTCTTCTACCGTTTCACCTGCCAGCGTATAGCTGTAAGCAAGTGTCGTTTTCGAAACCTTGCCGTCTTTATCGCATTCGTAAGTAACACTTGCTTTGACGTCAGCAACCTCAAGACCGTCAAGGTCGCCGAGCGAGTCCTTCGC
>JAFTKF010000235.1 GCA_017453405.1 Clostridia bacterium | reverse complement strand
TACAAGATCGAGCATAAGCTTATCCGCCCAAGAACACCTTGGCATAATGGAAATGTCGAGAGAAGACACAGACACGACCAAGAACGCTTCTACAATTATCTTAGTTTTTACTCCTTTGCAGATCTTCTGGAGCAGATGAAGCGTTATTTGCGCCGTTCTAACAGTATTCCCATGGCTGTTCTCGGCTGGAAATCTCCAAACCAAAATCAAACGGAACTCGAAAATACTTGCGCTTAACAGCGCGCCGCTTTTGCAGTCTCCACTCGGGGCTTCGCCCCTCCTTCCGCCTGCAAAAGCATTTTTCTAAACTCTTTACTTTTTTTGAACTTTTTAGTCTCACATCATTGACAAAACTACACATTCTTCACGCGAATTTCATAAAAAACCTTGCAATATAATTTTTCTTATGGTATAATGTATCGGTATGACCGCTGTCATAACCGACTGTGTCATTTTCATAAAATGGACTACCGTTTTATGAAAGGATCACTTGTATGACACGAAAACGCCCGATCATTACCGCCTGCCAAGCAGTCTTGCTGTCCGCCTTTTTCGGCTTTGTCGCAGGAATTCTCACGCTCATCGTTCTGACACCCGAGGGGTTCGGGGCAATCGAGCCCCCTGTTCCCCGTTTCACGGGCGATCAGTGGCACCGTGAGCTGTTTTTGGCATTTGGTAAAGAAGCTCTCCCGCCGGTACTTGCCCTTTTGGCGGCACACTGCGTCAAGCACCCCTTACCCATTCTTCTCGCTGTCGCAAGACGCGCCTTCTTGCTCGGTCTCTCCTCGGCATACCTTGCGGCATACCAAGGGCTGACACCTGTATATGCGGTATATACCCTGCTGGGCACAGCACTCACACTCTGCAGTGTTGCCGCGGCAATTGCATGTCTCTCGCATATACCGGACAAGAAGCTGCCCTTTCTTTATTTTATGGGGTTGCTTTTTCTGCTGACGGTCATCCGCCTTCTGGCGTTTACCCTGATACTGTAAAAAAGGAATGATGATGTGAAAACAACAAAAAAAAGCCGCCTCAATCTGTATGATTGGTTTTATAAGCGCGATCATAAGGAGGATGCGGACGATGACCGCGATGCCCCGCGAAACTTTGCTTTTTTCTTTAAGCTTCTCTTCCGCAATTTCTCGCGTGTCTTCACACTGAATATCTATTTTGCCCTCGGCGGCATCGGGCTGTGGCTTCTGATCCTTCTTGTCAGCGGCATTGTCGGACCGCACTCCTCTGCCCCGACCAGCGACCTTTTTGCTCCGCTGTACGGAGCGGCGGCATTTGTCGAAGATCCTTCCCCGATATTGAATGTCCTACTCAGCGTTCACGCGCAAGTCACCGAGATCGCCGTGATGACCCCCTTGATGATCACACTGATCGTCATCGCCGTGGTTCTTCTCGCCTTGACCTTCGGGCCGGTAACGGTCGGTATTACTTATAATATGAGAAATATCGTGCGCGGTGAACCTCTCTTCCTCTGGGAGGATTTCTGGCACGCCATCAAAACCAATCTGCGCCAGAGCATCCTTCTCGGCATTGTGGACCTTGCGATCCTCGCAGCCCTTGTCTACGGTGTGGTCTTCTACTACCTGAATCTCGGGGGCGCACAGGTCTTTGGTACTTTCTTTTTGTTCACACTGGTGCTCATCGTCTTTTATCTGATGATGCGCAAGTATCTTTACACGATGCTCGTCACCTTCGAGCTTTCGCTTTTCAAGCTTTTCAAAAACGCCCTGATCTTTGCCATTCTCGGTCTTGGCAGAAATATTGTTTCCTTAGTCGGCTGTCTTTTCGTCATCTTTTTGAACTGGATGCTCTTCAGTGCCTTTATGCCGCTCGGTGTGATCATGCCCTTTATGATCACGATCGGACTGTGCATTTTCATTGAGGTCTATATCGCGTGGCCGAAGATCCACGCCACTATGATCGCACCCTATCTTGACGAAAACGGTAACTATATCGAGGAAACCTAACCACCGTATAAAAAATTGTGTACAAACGGTAAATTTTTTTCAGAAAGGCTTTTCTTATTTGCTTTTTTGTGATAGAATAACCGTTGTGTCTGCTTATTTTTATAAAAAAGGATTCGTATTATCATCCAAAGGAGAAAAAACAATGAGAACCAAAAAAATTCTCGCGCTTGTTCTTGCTTGTGTGATGCTCGTTGCATCGCTCGTAAGCTGTGCCAGCGCCTACGACACCCCTACCGATTACATCACGCTTCCCGAGCTCGGTAAGATCGAAGTCAAGTATGCCGATCTGAAGAAAGAACTTGACGACCAGATCAAATCGATTCTCGAAGGCTCTGCAGGTCAGGTATTTGAACCCGTCAGCGGTGACGGTGCCGTGATCAAGAAGGGCGACCAGGTATATCTCAACTATACCTTCAAGGAAGCTTCTGCCGAGCTCAGCGACACCGTCAAGGAATCGCTTAGCAAAGAGGGCATTTACCTCACCATCGGCTCGAACTCCTCCACCTTCCCTGTTGACTACACCAACAAAAACAACAATACCGACACCGACGATAATGACAAAGAAGTCACTGTCATCGTCAAGGGTATTGAAGAGCAGCTCATCGGTACTAAGGTTGGCGAAAAAGTCACCCTGACCGGCCGCTTCAACAACACCTACTCGAACGCCGATCTGAAAAATGTTGATGTTACCTATGAGATCGAAGTACTCGCTGTTGCCAGAATTTCGATCGACAAGGACTTCAAGGTCAAGCTGTCCTACACCGTAACCGACGACAGAACCGAGGTTGAGAACATTCTCGTTCCCGAGATCACCACAACGAAGCTTGCCGAAACCTCGGCAACTCCCGAATCGACCGAAGCTCCCGAATCGACCGAAGCACCTGCTACAACCGCAGCACCCACCACGACTGCTGCACCCACCACAACGGAAAAGCCCACCTTTGATAAGCTCTTCCCCGACAAGACCTCTACCGAATACGATCTCTCCAAGCCCACAACGACCTTTGGTACGATCTTCACGCTTGACGATTTCATCCGTTATTTCGAAGGACACACCATCTACGATGAATTCGCCGTTGCGATCACCGTTCCCGAAGACTATAAGGACACCAAGTATGCAGACTACCTTGGTAAAGAGATCTATTTCACCTTCACGATCGATTCCGTAACCACACAGCCCGAATGGACTGACTACTTTGTCAACAAGTATACCTCCAAGGAATACGAAACCTGCGAAAAATACGAAGAGTTTATGACTGAGGAATTCAAGAAAACTCTTGCTTACGACGCCATCGCAGAGGCGGCAACCATCATCGAATATCCCTACGACGAATGGAAGACCAGCTACGAAAGCTATGTTGAAGTTCACCTTCTCGAGTTCCTTCAGGAAGCAGAAGACAAGAGCACACTTCCCTCTCTCTCCGATTATACCCCCTCTGAGCTTGAAAAGCTCGTCAGCGACGAAGATTACGCCGCAATCCGCAAACAGGCTACCTACTCCGCAAGAAATGCCATCAAGCAGCGCCTTGTGATGGAAGCCCTCTTTGATGAACTCGGAATCGAGCTCACAAGATCGGAATTCAAGGAAAAGTTCAAAGAAGAAGAGGAAGAATTCAACGCCAACATCTTCACCTGGTATTACTACTACGGCATCGCCACCTTCGATCAGTACGTTGCATACTACGGCGGCGAAGAATATTTTGAGCTTCAGTATCAGTACGAAAAGCTCCTTGACAAGCTCCCCGAGGTTGTCACCTACGAGCCCGCTACCGACGCTGAATAAATCTTGACCCGAAAAGGCTTTGTTCTCACACCGAAAACAAAGCCTTTTTCTCTTAACTGTTATGAAAAAAAGAAGTATTGCCCTTGTTCTTACATGCCTTATGCTACTGTCGCTCGTTTCTTGCCACTCGGCATTTGAGCGCCCCCAAAAATACGTTTCTCTCCCCCCTCTTTCCGAGATCACCGTATCCGAAAAGGATGTTGACAAAGAGCTTGACTCGGTCGTCAAGGATCTTCTTGAAAACCTGACCGGCGAGCATTTTACCCCACTCACCTCCCCGTCTGAGACGGTACGAGCAGGCGACCGCGTTCATGTCAGCTTTTCGCCCGATGACAGCGTCACGCTTTCCGAGGAAACCGTCAAGCTTCTCACCTCCAAGGAAGCCGACCGTCTGTACATCATTCCGAAATCCAACACAATGCCTGATGCGCTGGAAGATATTCTGATCGGCGCGAAGGTTGGGGATACCCTGTCGGCACAGGTCAGCTACACCGAAGACGATACCGATATTGAAGAGCTGATCGGTACTACCGTCACGCTGAATGTCAAGGTTCACGCCATTGCGCGTGTGACCGTACAAGCACATCACGCCGTCAAGGTTCAGTTTACCGCAAAGCTTGCCGACGAAAGTGAGCCGATCGACCGAATCCTGTCTCTATTGCAGGGCGGTATTGAAACGGTGGTTCTTAACGATGCCGAGGATACCTTTGACGAGGTCTTTTCCGCTCTTGAGCTTCAGGAACACCTGCTTGGTCTGCACAAGTTTGACACCGCCGATTTCACCCTGACCCTTCCCAAGGAAAAGGCAGTCGATTACGGTTACGATACCGATGTTGCCATTGCCTTCCACGTTACCGTCAACACCGTCAGCGAAACGCCCACCGCGCTTACCGATCTTCTGGTCGACGAAATGACCTACGGTGCGTACACCTCCGTCGACAGCTATCTTACCTTCTGCCGCAATATGGTCAAGGAGGAACTGGCACTGCAAGCCATTATGGATGCCGCAGAGTTTGCCGAAGATATGCCCGAAAAGGAATACGACGCCTTCTACACCGAAAATTATAACGCCGCACTCTATTCGGTTGTCGGTGATGTCAGCGGCTATACCCCC
>JAFTKF010000234.1 GCA_017453405.1 Clostridia bacterium | reverse complement strand
TGAAGGGCAAGATTGGGATAGCGTGCGGCATCCAGCGTTTGTTCTGCCGCCAGAAGAGCGGCAAGCGCTGCCTCCAGCGCATCATCATGCAGCGAATGATCGGCAGCTTTCGCCTCGGCATCACGCAGTGCGGCACGGTATGTCGCATACGCTTCTTCGGGATAGAGCACTCTCGGATACTTTGTTTTACTCGTTTCGATAGCATCCCGCAGGGCGTTACGGCTTTCACTGCCCACAAGGTGGGTAAGATAAGCTTCGATCTCCTCCGCTGCGGCATTCACCGCAAGCTGTGTTGCGTTTTCGTCCTGATAGACCGCAAGCGACTTTTCCCACAGCGCTGTCATGGCGGCGCGCTCGGAAAGGAACGCATTGTCGTCAAGATACAGCTTCAGCTGAAGAAGGGCGGCATCAAGGGAATCGCGGTATACCGTCATACCTACCTTGTCAGCCTTTACCGCGAAGACATACGTACCCGAGCCGACGGTGATCGCGACGGTATCACCCTGATCCGAGACCGAATGAACGCCGTCTACAGAAAGCGTTACGGGATTGCCGCCGATCGTCACATCAGCGGTATCGGCACAGGGCAGAAGCACCTTTGCCGTTGAACCGAAGGGAACGGTCACGGTAAGCTCGACGACACCGGTATCCGATACCTTCCAAGCCGATACCAATTCCCCGCGCACGGTATTCACACGGGTATTCACCTCGGTGAGGTCTCCGATAAAGGAAGGCTCGATCACAAAGCTTTCATAGCCGTTTTCTACCTGTTTAATGCCACCGAGGTGGCTGAAGAACCATTCTTCATAAGTACCGAGGAAATAGTGGTCGAAGGAACGCGTGGTGGATTCCCACATTTCCCACGTGGATTTCGCGCCGTTTTCGATCCAGAAGCCCCACGAAGGGTAGGTCGTCTGGGTCGCCACACGGTAGGCAACATCGCTGTAGCCGTAATCACAAAGGATGGGCAGAATATAGCGCGTACCCACACAGCCGGTGTCCAGATGATAGTTTTTATCCTTGATATCCTCGACAATGCTCTTGACAACGCTGTCGATATGCTCCTCGGGAACAAGACCGAAGGCAAGCGGAACGAGGTTGGAGGTCTGGCGGTACTTGGTTCTCGTGCCGATCTGACTCCATGTCTTGGTTTCGTAATAGCCCTTGGCTTCATTATAAAACTTCTTGTTGAACGCGGTGTAGATCTTTGTCATCGCGTCGGCGTATTCCTTGGCATCCGCCGTCTTGCCCATACGCTCGGCAAGGGCTTTCATATAAGACAGCGTACCGTAAACAAACGCCGTACCGACGATGCCCGAGCCCTCGGACATATTTTCGTTATACGCCACATTGGGATTACTGCCGCCGATCGGGGCAACCCAGTCGGCAAGCTGGTTGTCGTGCCATACCCAATTGTTTGCCTTCATTTCATTGATATCACGCACTGCCATCTTACGCATCGCATCATACTGCGCTTCGCTGTAGCTCAGCGTGCCGAAATACTTCTCCAGCTCCTCTGCACCGTAGATAAAGACGGTATTCCATACAGCGGTATTCTGAATGCCCCAGTTAGCGGCAGGGACCATTTGCGGTACAAAGCCGTATTTTTCCTGCGTATCTTCCATCAATTCCAAAAAGCCGGGCAGTGTTGCCGCCATATCGAAATTGAAACTCATCGAGGTCAGGGAAACATTGGCATCTCCCAGCCAACCGTTTTTCTCAAGCATCGGGTCACAGTGCTCGCCTTGGAAATTGTCGGCAAGAGCCACTACCATACAGTGATGCAATTGGTTGAACAATTCGTTCGACGAAGAAAATTCCGAAATGATCTCGACATCGTTCGACACGCGGTAGATCACCACATCATCTGCGGTAAGCTCGCCGTCATAGCCGTCGATCTGTACGTATTCAAAGCCCTTATAGCTGAATTTCGGCTCATAGGATTCCTTGTTGCCCCCTGCCGAATAGTAAATATCCTGCTGGAAATAGGCGTGCGGATACCAGCTTGCCAATTCGCCGTCGACAGAGCCGTATTTCAGCACCGTTCCGTCAGCATTCAGCTTTTGTCCGTAGGTCAGGGTGATCTTGTCCCCCGCCTTCTGATCGATGTTTTTGAGAAGCACCCAGCCCGCAACCATTTCGGGACTTTCGACACGCCACGAGCCATCCCCCAGCTTCACGATCTCGGCAGGGGCGAAGCTTGCCACGCGGCTGACGGGGGCTTTCATCTGCGATTCCAATTTGCCGAGCGGCTTTGCCATCACAGCCGCCGCCTGCCATGCGGAATCGTCAAAGCCCGCTTGGTTGAAGCCATCCATCGCAAGGCGTGCATCGTATACATCGCCGTAGTACATACTGTTTGCCGTGATCGGTCCTTGATTGGTTGCCTTCCAATCGGTATCCGATACGATCACATCGCTTGTGCCGTCGGCATAGCGGATATCGAGACGGAGCATCAGCTTGGGATCGTCACGCCAAGCGGCACTTGCCCAGTTCCACACACCGCCGATCTCGTTATAATAGCTGTTTCCCAGCTCAACGGCAATGGCATTGTCCCCCTTTTTGAGAAGCGAGGTCAGATCAAAGGTGCGGTAATAGACCGCCACATCATACTGTGTCGTAAAGGGATTCAGCACACTGTCGTCGGGCGATTTGCCGTTGACGGTGAGATCGAAAAAGCCGAGTCCGCAGAGCGAAACGAGTGCTTCCTTGATTTCTTTGTCAAGGGTGAATTCACGGCGCAGATAAACTGCCGCGCGCGAGGATTCGCCGCGAAGCGTAACGCCCGTTCCCCAAGGGGAAGAGCCGAACGTGACCGCCTGATCGGGGGCACTCCACGCGGAGTCGTCAAAGCTTGCAAGCTTCCAATTAGAAGGGGCGGTCTTTGACACCTTCCACGCGGTCTTATTGGTGGTATATATATCAGCCGTACCGTCGGTATAGCTGACCTTTAGTCTTGCGCAAAGCCCCGCATAGCCCGCGGAAGCATTGGTGGCGGCGATCGCCACGGTGTTTTTGCCGCTTACAAGAAGCTCCGTGCCCTGATAAAAGCTGCCGTCACTCCAAAGCGACATCTCGCTGACCTTCGTACCGTTCAGAAAGACCTCGGCGCTGTCGTCGGCGGTATACGCGATCTCAAACGCCTCAGGGGTCTTATCGGCGGGAATATCAAACGAAAAACGGAAATACTCACTGCCTGCGGGAACACCGCTGAAGGAAGCGCCCGAGGCAAGCCAGATCCACTGCGTGCCGCTCAGCGAAAGCGTGGGCTTGGGCGAGGGCATACCGATCCAGTCCCCCGTCCACGCGGTGCTTTCCACACCGGTTGAAAAACGGAAGACTTCACTTTTTGCGGTGTCGCCCTTGCGGCTCTTGATTGTCACGCGCCAATAATAGCTCGTGCGGCTGTCCAAAGCCTTTCCGGTATACGGAATGTCCAGCATGGAAGAGGATGCGACCTCTCCCGAATCCCAGACAAGATTTTCGGCATTTTCGGCATCCTTTTTCGTCTTTGCCAGAACGATCCTGTACGTACTCTGTCCGTCATCCCGTTTGGTGCTTGTTGCCGTCCAGCTGAAAACAGGTGTGCCTTCGATGCCAAGCGGCTCGGTCAAGGAGCATACCTTTCCTCCCGTAACAGTCAGGGGATCTTCGGCAAATACCGAAAGCGGCGCGATCGCGGCGCCAAGAAGCGTCAGAAGAAGCAAAGCGCCAAGCAGTCGAATCCAAAACAAACGTGTCATTGCTGTTAGTCATCCTTTCTTTGCGCTTGACAACGGCGATCCTTTCCCATTGCCAAGCTGTCAGGTATTACCTTCAGTATATCGGAAAATCCTTCAAAAAGCAACGGTTTTTTTGCAAGTTTCGCAATTTGGGCAATAATTATCGTTTTTTAAAAACACTTTTATTTTTTATTGCCGTTTACCGTCACAAGCAAGAAAACTGCACGCAAATCCGTTTTTTTGGTACAAATTTGAGCAAACCAAGTCAATAGTTTGGCGAATTTATGCTTTCCAAATGCGTGATTTTTTGATATACTTAATGTAGACGATGGGGAATCTGCCCCACGAATCAAAGAAAGGATATTCATAATGAAAAAAGCTCTTTCGCTCATTCTGGTTCTGACGATGCTGAGCGGCGTCCTTGCCATTCTTCCCGGCTTTGCCGCCGAAGCAGATGCTGAACCCTCCATTTCCACCCCCGAAGGCACTCCGATCTCAAGCGTCGAGGAATTCGTCGCGATGGCTGCCGACGGTATCTACTATCTTACAAAAGACATTGACTTCGGCGATGTCAATTATTCAGGCGGCAATATTGCCCCCAAGAATTTCAGCGGCATGCTGGACGGTCAGGGACATTCGCTTCTGAACATCACCGTGGAAGCCGCTTCCGACACCGGTGTGTTCGGCGTGAATTTCAAGGGCACACTGAAGAACATCACGATCGGCGCTCCCGATGATGTGGCAAAGTTCACCTGCACCGTCGGCGGTAAAGCAGTCGGCGCGGTTGCATCCACCTGTCAGAGCGGTGCTACCTTTGAAAATGTAACGGTATACACCAACCTTCAGGGCGGCGACAATAAGACCGGTACGTTTGGCGGCTACGTAGGCAACGCGGCTGTTGTGACCCTTACCAACTGCCACGTTTACGGCGAAGTCAAGGGTACACCCGCTTCGGGCTTTATTGCCAACCAACGTAACGATGCACCCGTGATCACCTTCACCAATTGCTCCAACAATGCATCCGTCACCAACGCCGTAAACAACTCCTGTCCCGTTGCCGGCTTCTATGCCAACAAATGGGAATATGAAAGCACCAATGTTCACACACTGACCTTTATTAACTGCACGAACAACGGCACGATCACCTCGGGTACCAATACCGACCGTAACTGTGCCGCAGGCTTCGTTTGCGGTAACTCCCCCATCGTTTTTGATCTCACCTTCAAGAACTGCCGCAACAACGGCAGCATTACCGGCACCAACTGCACGGCAGCAGGCTTTGCCACCATCCGTCAGGACGGCAATCGCGATGAGACCAGCAAATTCTCGTTTGAATCCTGCGTCAACACCGCTACCGTCACCGCCAAGGACGGTGTTGGTGCAGCAGCAGGCATTCTCGCCCTTCCCCGTCAGGATATCACCGCCGAGATCAGCATCAAGAACTGCCTGAACACCGGCGATATCGTGGGCGGTAACGGCTCGGCAGGCGGTATCTTCACGCTCAGAGCCGACGGCAATAACAGAGGCAAAAAATGCGATGTGACCGTCATCGGCTGTGCCAACTACGGTACGGTTTCGGCAACAGACTGGCGCGCAGGCGGTATTATCGGTATCCTCGGTATGGGTAACGATTCCACCCTTTCGGTTTCGCACTGCTACAATGCAGGCACGATCTCGTGCCCCGGTCATGTGGCTGCAGGTATCGTCGGTGAAATGACGCAGTTTGATGCCTGCACCGGTACAAGAACGGTAGAATACTGCTACAATGTCGGTACACTGATCGGCAACTCAATGCCTCAGATCGCACGTGTCAACGCCGGCGGTCAGGCAAGCCTTAACTTTGTCAAGAACTGCTATTATGAAGGCTCGGGCTATGCTGCAACAACCGGTGACATCACGGTGGAAAACACCTACGGTCTTGACGGCAACACCGCACTTTTCAGCGTCCTGAAAGACCTTCCCACCGCCGAAGACGGCACGACCTTCGTAGAAGACCGCGTGATGATCAATATGGGTTATCCTCTTCTCTCGTGGCAGCTTCCCGCATCGACCAAAGCACCCGCATTCAGCGAAGGCTCGATTGACGCTACCGCAGAACCCAACAGCTACACCATCGACTCGACCGGTATTTCGGGCTTTATTTCCGCCCGTGCCGCAGGCGATTCGGCAACCGACATCCGCTTTGTCCTTGCCGCTGACCTCGAAGCACTGAAGAGCTATGAAGCGCTTTCGCTCACCGTGGAATTCGCCACCGCCGAAGGCGTTGTCAAAACTCTGACCGTGACCGAAAAGGATATCACGCTCTTTGCTACCGCAACCGGCGCAGGCAACAGCTACGCCGCAGGCGAGGGCGCTGTTCTCTTCGGCATTGTGATCACCGGCGTTCCGAACGACGCTTGGGATTACGCTGTTCTTTCGGTTTCCACCACAGAAGACGGCGCACCTGCTATGGCAGGCGTTGCCAACCGCGCAACCATCCTCGGTTAAGTACACAATAAACATACCCCATTGGAACCAAGTTCCAATGGGGTTGTTTTTATGGAATGATACGGTTTGCCGTGATCTTACTGATAGAGGATCACTTCAGACATCTGATACATTTCGCCGTTGTTGATCACAAGCTTGACATAGGTTGCCGTGATATCGCTATCAAAGCCATAGTAGCGTTCCTGATAGTTGGCGCTGACATCAGCTTTGTTAATACCTTCGCCCGTCGTGACGAATGCGGCAGAGTCGCCCCAATTTTCGCCGTCGGTCGATACCCATACTTCAAAAGCAATCACCGTTCTGCCGTTCGAATTTTCGTTATCGTTGGCATTGACAAGACCGATACCCTTCAGCGCAGTCGCCTCGGAAAGCTTCAGCACGATGGCGTGATCTGCACCGTAATCACCGGTACAAAGCTTCGTTCTGATATCGTTATCGATCAGCTTCTCATAGCCCTCATCAGCACCTGCATTGGGTCCCGAGATCGGGCTGATACCGCTGACAGCGGTAAGTCCTTCGGGCTTCGATGCATCTTCGTAAAGCGTGGTCTGCTTGTGCTTCAGTACAGTGCCGTTGTCGGCAAAGTTCGCATAGTACGCGATCTTACCGGTTGCCACTTCCACGATCTTCAGATTGATGGAAAAGCTGCAATAGTAGTCAACATAGTCATACTTGTCGGCTGCACCGAGGTCAGCACGGAAGTAACCCCAATCACCGCCCTCGTAAATCGAGAATTTCTCGGGTACAAGCTCCTCGCCGTTGACATTCAGGATCCACTGATATTTTGCATTCGACCAATCATCGATATTGCTGTATTCCTCACCGCGGATATCCTGATAGATCGCCTCCGCACCGTAAATATAGAATACAAGCGTGGGGTGGTAATTGGTGGATCCGTGATGGTCTTCGATCATCGGAGAACCAAGACCGTTCGTCAGAAGATCCACGCCTTCAACCGTCGAGATCTCTGCCGAGGCAAGCTCGCCGCGGGCAAGCGCCGTCTCGCCGTCCGACAGGGTCACGGTCACCTTGCTCCACGCGTTATTGGGAACATTGGTAATGACAATACCGAAAAGAACCGAGCCTTCTGCCGCGGTATAGGTGTTTCCTGCCGCCGTTGCCTTGGCATAGACCAGAAGGTCGTTATATACATTTTCATTCAGGGTCTTGATAACGCCGCCCTCAGCATCCTCAAAGGTCATGGTCAGAACGGGCGAGTCGTAGGTAATGAGCGTTTCGTAATTTGCCGCGAGGATGAAGCGAAGATCGCTCTTGCCGCCGGTTGCGGAAGCTCTCGACGAAACAAATGCCGAGAAATTCTCCGAAGCAATGGTATAGACGCCATCCGTCTCGGTGATCGTACCTGCCGAGAACGCGGGCACTTCGGGTTCGGGTTCAGGATCGGGAGTAGGTTCGGGATCGGGCGTTTCGGTGGTGTCGGGCGTTTCCTCTGCCACAACCTGCCACGAAAGCACGGGATTGCCGCCGTTGATGCCGTCGCTGTCTTCCACAAAGGTCAAGGTAGCATCTTCCGCTTCACAAGCCGTAAGGAAGGCAAGGATCTCGGAAGCTTCCGAAGCGATCACAACATTTTCTTCCTTCAGATCCGAGGTGTCATATGTGCCGATCGTAATGCTGTTTTTCACCAGAACATTGTCATTTCTCTTTTCGGAATACGCAAGTCCGTTGGCGCGGTCAGCATAGTTACCTTCGGTCTTGACCGTACCGGCATTGTAGCAGTTGGTCACGATTCTTGTGCCCGAAGGATCGTTGTTGTTTGCCATACCGCCGACGATACCGCCTGCAAAACCGCCGGTATTGATCATCGTAACCGTACCGACATTGTAGCAGTGGTCAACCAGCAATGTGGATTCTGCCTTGCCCGAGTATTCACCGATGATACCGCCGACACGCCAGTCATTGGCGGTGATGTCACCGTAGTTGGCACAGCCCTTGACGGTCACATAGGTGGTGCGGTTTTCGCCGCTGTCAACGTCTCTCGTATAAAAGCCGCCGACCGGTGCGATCGTATGCGACGAAACATCGGCATAGTTGACCGAATTGGTGATGGTAATGGTGGTGGTGTGGGTATTACCGCTGGAGGTAACGATAAAGCCTGCGGTAGCACCGCCCTTGATCGAGCCTGCCACCGAGCAGTTGTTCACGGTAATGGTCGCATCGTTCATATACGCCGTGAAGCCTGCCGTCTTGCCGCGGGCATCGACATTCGCATAGATCGAAACATTGTCAAAGGTAGCATCGCCTGCCGTACCTGCCACAACGCCGACCGATGCGCCCGAATTGGTTCCGCTGATCGAAACCGGTGCATCTTCTGTACCCAGCGCGATGTTTTTCAGCGTACCCTTGAACCAGAGGTCAAAGATACCGGCATCCCCTTCGGTGGTGATGGTGATGCCCTTCAGGGCATAACCGCAACCGTCCACCGTACCTGCAAAATCACGCAGGGGAACAACACAACCGTTATAGGTCGTACCGCTGAAATCGATGTCTTGGGTGAGATAATAATTGCCGTCAACCGCGATCGAGATAAATTCCTCAACCGAGCTGATCGGGGTGGCATTTTCACTTGGCTGATAGCCGTCAGCCACTTCGCCGAATGTCACAGGGGCGGCACTAACCGTCATTGGGATCATCGCAACCAATGTCAGAAGCATCGCTACCACTGCCAGAATGGAAACTGTTTTCTTCATAGTCAAATCCTCTCTTGTTTTTTAGACGGCTCTTACACAAAGAGTCCGTTCCGTTATTTATAATATATCACAAAAATCCCATCTTGTAAAGACCGTATTTTGTCAATATTTCACTTTCTTTTGCTTTTTTACGCCGCCGAGACAAACGGGCGCACACGGCATCTTGACAATTCTCGCAAAACGCATTATAATAAGGATAAGAACAGCCAAGAGAAAACACCCCGCTCCCCTCTCTCTCTGCTGTATTTTCAAAAAAGGAGTCTTATCATGAAAAAACTGTTTTGTCTTGTCAGCGTGCTGCTTTTGCTCCTTGCCCTCTTCGTTGCCTGCGGCGATGATGCATCAACAAGCACAACCAGCACCACACCCAAGGACATAACTACCACCGTTCCCCAAACCACGAAAGAACCCGTTGGCGAGGAAACCACCGCGAAAAAGCCCCTCGATACCACCGCAAAGCCCGATATTACGACTACCGTAAAGACCCCCGAAGGCACTACCGCTCCCATTGCCACCACCGCAAAGACCCCCGAGCCAAGTCAGCCCGAGGCGATCTGCTTAAACGATGTTGCGGGTGCACACGCCTATGTATACGCCTTTGAAAAGCCCACCGAATTCGGCGGTCCTGTCGGACTGATCTATTTCTTCCAGGACAATACCACCGATCATCACACGGCAATTCAGGAAGGCATTCAGATGGGCGATCTGTACGCCGTTGTCAAGATCGACGGCAAAGCCTACCGCATTGACGAGTACGCCAACGGTGCGCCCTATTTCCGCTTTAATGTAGAAACCCCCGGCGCGATCCTGCAGGCAGGTGTCGCGTATGAGATCGTTGTCGAGATCTACGATGCCACAGGTCTTATGTATTACACCAAGCCCGAAACCAAGACCACCGCATTTTCCACCGCCAACGCCCCCGAACGCGAAGGACAGAACGTAACCCTTCCCTCGGGTCTCGGCGATGCCAAAGTGAACACCGACTCGATCGTCACCGACGGCATTACCCCTTGGGGAGACGGCGCTGCCCTGAATCTTTTTGACAGCAATGTAGCTGCCACCAAGATCGGCGGTAACACCACGGGCACGGTAACGATCACCTTCTCGCTTACCAAAGCCACCACCGTGACCTACTATACCTTCTACACCGGCGGCGACACCGCCCAAAGCCCCGACCGCAACCCCGAAAGCTGGACGCTTTACGGCAAGGTCAATGAAGAATGGGTCGCGCTTTCCGAGATCAAATCGACCGCAACTGCCTCAACGGGTCTTGGCGCGACGAATGCTTCTCCCTATTCCTACCAAGTAACAAACCCCAAAGAATGCACGGAATACAAGCTCGTTCTCGTAACGGGAAATGCCTTCCAGATGAATGAACTCCTCCTGCACTATGCCCTCGCCGAGGGCGAAGACCCCGATGCGGCACTTGACAACCGCTCGGATTACCTGTCCGTCGGCACGATGAAGACCGTCACCAAGAATAATACCCGCTTTCAGTTGATCGAGCACGTACCCACCGCCGTCGAAGTGACCACCCACGCAAACGGCAACGAAATTGCCATTCTCACCTTCAAATTCAAGAGCGACGGCGATCCCTTCAAGTCGGGCACGAACGGTGTGCAGTACACCTCCATTGAAGAGCTGTATGTCAATGGCGTGAAAGCAACCGTGACAAACTACACCACCGAGGCACACTGGATCATCTATATTACCTTCGATCCCTCGCTTCTGAAGACCGGCGAGAATGAATTCATTTTCTCGCTGTCCTCGCAGAACGACCCCTCGGACTTCTGTTCCGATAAAGACGGCTATTTTGCCGTAACCCGTGTCACCCTCGCCGAATAAAGCGACAAAAACAATACAAGCGGCTGCTTCATACCG
Source organism: Clostridia bacterium (assembly GCA_017453405.1). Lineage (GTDB taxonomy): Bacteria > Bacillota > Clostridia > Oscillospirales > CAG-272 > RGIG1993. The sequence goes on along the minus strand of JAFTKF010000234.1, from coordinate 5,505 downwards.
TTTTCGGTACAAAGCAGCCGCTTTTTCAGGACAGTTTTCTGTTATCGGGCAACAGTATGAGGGTATATCACCCGAAATTTTGCATCAGGATCACTGATACAGAACAATCTCCGCAAGCTGATAAGCAACACCTGCAGGATGTGCCGTCACAATCTTGACATAGGTTGCCTCACAGATTTCGTCAAAGGCATAGTAGTTTTCGCAAAGATTTCCCGCATATGTCGAGAACACCTTGCCCTCGGAAGTCGAAACCAGAACGGGATCGCCCCAGTTTTCGCCATCATCGGACACATAAACCGTAAAGTCAAGCAGGGTGCGTTCGGGATCGGGCTCGTTGTAGCTGTTGACGATCGCAAGACCCTTCAGTGCCGTCTTTTCAGACAGCTTGAAGATCAAAGGCTCGGTATTCACCGTGCAAAGCTTATCGGTCATCAGTCCGTTGCAAGCTCTCTCAGGACCTTCGGTATCCGCATAGCCCGCAGGTCCGGAAACCAGATCAATTCCTATCACGGGCGTAACATCGGCAGGCATATCGGGATCGGCTACGCTCGGTGTCTTTTCATAGGTGATCGCGCCCATTTTATCAATGAAGTTGATGTAGTATGCGATCTTACCGGTTGCCACATCCACGATCTTCAGTTCAATATAGAAGGTTGCCTTATTGTCAACAAATGTAAAGTCGGAAAGATCGCCAAGCTCTGCTCTCAGCTGACCCCAGTCACCAAAGTGCCATACAGAAAGCTTTGCGGGAATCATTTCTTCGCCGTTGACACGGAGTACCCACTGATACTTGGGGTTGCTCCAGTTGGTCGCATCGGGAATTTCGGTCGGGATGATGTCGGTATACGGGCCGCCCAGCGCAAAGTCAAGGGCAAGCTTGCCGTAGTGAACATCAATGGTATCGACTCTTGTATTACCGCCAAGATCGCTCACGGCAAGGTCGTAGCCCTCATAAGTTGCTACATTGGCAACATCGGCACTTCCCTGCGCAATCGTCGTGTCGGACACAAGCGAGACCTGTACCTTTGACCACGCGTGATTGGGTGCTTCACTGATAACAATACCAAAGAGGACAGATCCTTCTGCAGCCGTGTAGACAGTGCCTGCGGCAGTTGCCTTGGCGTACAGAAGAAGATCGTCAAAAACATCCCGTTTCAGCGACTTGACAGGTGTGCCCTCGGCGTTCAGAAATGCAATGTCAAGATACAGCTCGCTATCCTTGTAAGCCGAAATCAGTTCAAGATTGGCACAAAGGATAAAACGAAGGTCGCTTTTACCGCCCCACGCGGATGCTCTGGAGGATACAAACACCGAAAAACTGTCCGAAGCAATGGTTTTTCCGTTTTCGGTTTCGGTGATGTTACCCGCACTGAAGGAAGGAGCAGACGCGTTGACTGTCACACCGAACAGTGAAATGACCGTCAGAAGTGTTGCGATAACAGCAAGAATGGATACGGTTTTTTTCATATAAATAGCTCTCCTTATTTTTATTCGGCAGACTCCCGTGTAGGAATCATACCGTTTTTTTTAATTATGACAAAAAAATCGCCCCTTGTCAAGAGACGATTTTTATCAATTTTAACTATAATTATTGTGAATAATGCACAATTTTTTCGCAAAAAATCTCGCGATTTTTTGTTCATTTTAAAAAATAACGATGGTATATTAAAAAATCAATACAATAACAAGTACTATTCCCCTCCCCGTGCAAGACGGGTTTGATGCCGATCAACAGGGCGTTCAAGCTCTTTCAGAACAGCAGTGCGCCGAAATAGGTCACGGTCGCTTCTCCGTGATAATAGATCACGCCTGCCGCTTCGGCAAGCTCGGACACCACAAGGCCGTAGCTTTCCAGCGAATGCCGCAAAAGCTCGGGAAAACGGCAGGGAGCATCGGGATAGGTGCAGGTCTCACAGCGTTCACAGCTTTCGTTGCCAAGCAGAAGATAGCGCGAAAGATGCCCCCTCACCGCCTCGTTCAGGCGGTCGGTTGCCGCCTTGAAGGCAAGCCGTCCTGCCATCATACCTTCATAATCATAGGAATCCTCCAGCTCACATTTCAGGGAAAACAAGAGAACGGTATCATATTGCAGCATCCGCTCGCGGCATTCCTCCAGCGTTCCCACGCCGGGCGGACACGCCCATGTCTTGCCGTAGGCACGGCAGGTATTCTGTGCGCACATAGCGCGCACCTCGGGATAAAAACGAAGCGCATTCTTGGAAAGTGCGCCAACCTCGGTAAAGCCGCTTGCCAAGACAAGGGCTTGCATCTCACAGTGTTTCATCGTTATGACCTTTCTTGCAAATTAGCATTGATTGTATGAAATAGCGCTACCGTAAAACCGCTTAATCAAACGCCTCATACGGGGCACGCGCTACGGTTTTTGGTTTATTTTTCCGATAACGGCGCTTGCTGCCAAAAAACGCCTCGACCTTTTTCCAAAAGCTTCGCCAACGATAGCGCTTGGAGTCAAGAAGTCGGTCCATCATTTCCCGCATCGGGTCGGGGCGTTCCTCGGAACGCGGCTCTTGTGAACGCAAAAAGCGCAGATAGCAAAAGGTGTCGGTATCACAGAGCGCAAACGCTTCCACAATATCATACAGTGACGCAAAGATACGCATCGCCTCACGTACCGCCTCCCACGCCACCTCACGTGCTACCTCATTGGCTTCGGCAGCTTCCGCCTGAGACGCGATCAGCTCGGAAAGCTCGTCCGACAGACGGAGCAGCACACGGTCGCGGCGAATGGGATCGTCAAACTGTACCTGGCAGAACAGCGCATATGCGCCCTTGATCAAGTGAAGCATATCCTCGGCACAGCCGTAGCGGAACAAAAGGAAATAGACCTTGCCAAGGCGCGAGGAACGCTTGTTATGATAAAGATCGCCCATAAAAAGCAGCTTGTCAAAACGGATCAAAATGTCAAGATAGGTTCTGAACATCTTTTCCAAGCGAAAAGCAACCGTACTCGTGATCGCCTTTTGCCCAAACCACACAAGATGCTCGGAAAACTCGCCGTCTTCGGTATGTAACAGCTCCCAAAGCAGCGCAAGATCCCGCTTTTTCTCCCGCCGCCCCTGTCTCGTTGTCGGATACATACAGCTCTCCTTTCGTCATATCGTGTCATATTCTCTCGTTTGTTGTCGCGGTACTATAAAAAAGACCCCTTCATACTGACCACAAAGGTATCTCTCCGATTACCAAAATTTGTTTCAATTTGTAATATCATTATATCAAAAATAGCAACAACATCCCGATGATATCACATTTTGCGATAAAAGTCAATATCTCATTACGAGATTTCGTATAATAGAGTCAAGAGGTGATCGTATGAGACTGAAGGATCTGAGAGAGGATGCCGATATCACGCAGGCAGCCCTCGCCGAGCATTTGCATATCAAACAAAATACCTATTCCCAGTATGAAAACGGACAAAGACAAATCCCCCTATCCCTTTTGATCGCACTCGCAAGGTTTTACAACACCTCGATCGACTATATCGTCGGACTCACCGACACGCGCAAGCATTATCCCAAAAAATAACCCCCGCCCGAGCCTCAAAGCCCGGGCATTTTTACGCGCCTTGTTCGATCCAAACTCAATCACAGCCGCTCCTGACTGTGCCGAAATACCAACCCCCACGCGCCCTGCGACAGTATGTCGCGGGGCGCGTGGGGGTTGTTGCGGTGCTTTCTGCTTGATATGCGCTACCCCGAGTGGTTGCTCGGGGTAGCGCGTTTGGTGGATTATGAAATTTCGACATCCCAGCCGGCGAGGTATTGAAGCAGGCGTGTGACATCCTTGTTGTTGTAGCGCATATCGCCGTTGACATCCAGTGCCTCGGCGTTGACCGTTACCTGCCATCCGGCGTGGTACTGCATCAGCAAGGTAGCATCCTGTGGATCGACAGTACCGTCGCCGTTAATATCGCCCGCGACCTTGCCGGAGGGCGGCGGATCGACCTGCGACGAATCCGAGGATTTGCAATAGGTGCAAATGCCGTCTACATAGTTATGTGTCAGCTTGGCGGTCGGGTCACTGGTGTAAACATCGGTACAATTCTGACAGGAATGCTCGGTATAACCGCCTGCAAAGCAGGTCGGCGCAACCACACGGTCTGTATAGCTGTGTCCCGTCGCCGAAACGATGTTCTCGCGCTTGGTCGATCCGCATCCTTCGCAACGGTACAGGGTATACCCATCCTCCGTGCAGGTAGGCGTCACAACCTTGCTGACAGCGAAAGAACAAACGTGATCGGGATCGATCTTATCCATCTGCTCGGTCTTGGTCTTGCCGCATTCTTCACAAGTATAGCGCATTTCGCCATACTCGGTCGATGTGGGAGGCTTAACCGTTTCACCGTCATCCCACAAATGCTCTCGATCCTGAACCGCTCCGCAAAAACAACTGCGTCTGTGATAGGTCTCGCTGTGCGGTTTCCACTCTCCAAAGTCGTGCGCTTCGGACTCAACCTCTCCGCACGAGCAGCTGCGCTTGTGCTGGGCGTCGTTCAGCTTGACCCAGTCGCCCCAATCGTGCCCCTCGGCATCAATCGTCACGGTTTTCTCCGCATCGCAATCTTCGCAAAGGTACTCCATCTCGCCATCCTCTTCGTGAGTAGGCTTTATGACGACTTTTCCATCGTCCCAATTGTGGGAATCGTATTCTTTTTCATCGCAATCATCATCTTCGCAATAGCGAACGTGTTTGGTGCGGTTATAATACTCCCAATCGCCAAACGAGCACTCGTGTTCCGCGGATACCGTAACGGTACCCGTAGCGCCGCTTGCCGAAACCGTGTTGCCATTCGCATCCAAAATACCGTCGGTCGGGATTTTGGCAATTATAGAATAATCCTGCTCCTTAGCATCCTCGCTCACAAGGAAAGTCAGATAAACGATTGTTCCCGTATTGGTAATATTAGATGTACGGGTATCATTTTCCCATGTCAAAACATAAGGAGACGTAAAGTGGGAACTGTGAGATGCTCCGCCTATGACACCCGTGTCTTCATACGAGATCAGAGTTAAAGCCGATGCGTCATATGTAACAGATAAGCTCATACTTACAAAGCCGGGATTACTGCTAAGCGAAATCGGAATCGAAACCGTTTCACCAGGCACGGCATCACAAGAGCCTACTGTATATCTCATTGATTCAGTCACACGAACAATAATTGTATTGCTAAATAGTAGGCAAAACAATAACAAAAAAACAATTGATTTTTTGAATTTCATTGTACATTTCCTTTCCGCTCATAATTAAGGCGTCGTTGAATAGTGAATTATTAGATGAGCCTCAAAATCATTGTATTGTTTCATCGCTCTTATTAATAAATATACGCCACCACCCGCGCAGAGAGTATCAGTAACACCAACGATAAGATTAGCACCGGGTACATACGCCAATCCTTTCTTAATAAGCTTGTCAAGAGCATTTTTGAGAACTTTCTGGGGAACATCCAATAAAGATTCAAGATATATCTTCATTACATCTTCTATTGTT
>JAFTKF010000233.1 GCA_017453405.1 Clostridia bacterium | reverse complement strand
GGTGCGCCAGCAGTTCTTCCAAAAGCGAGATTACCTCAGGAATCGGAAGTCGGCGCTCCTTTGCTTCAAGAACGCGTGGGTAGAAAAGCGAATCGCCCTCGCAGACAATGCGGCTGATCTCGTAATACAGTTCGTTTTCCTTTTCCCGTAAGGCATTTTCATAAGCCTTGGCATCGCTTTGAAGGCATTCGGAGAGAAGGGAATATTTTTCGGTATGGAAGATCTTCTGAAAGATCTTGCGGCGCTCCTCTGTTCCTGCCAGCAAAAGCTTAGTGAATTCCCCCTGCGCGATCATCGCGATACGGACAAACTGTTTGTAATCGATGCCGATGATGGCTTCGATCTCGCGTGTTACCTCGTTGTAGCGTGTGACGGTGCGATTGTCGGGATAGAGGAGAAGAGCGCTTTGCGCTACCGTCGTTGTTCCCTCTCCGCGTGCTTTTTTACGCTCGTAAGCGGGCGAGCGTGTGACGGTGTAGGTTTTGTTGGCATAGGTGAAGATAAGCTCGACTTCGGTTTTGGTCTCGGGAGAGGCGTACTGCGAGCGCAGGGAGGCGGCAGAACGGCTCGCGCCGCTGGTTTCGCCGTAAAGCGCATAGGTAATGGCATCAAACACGGTGGTTTTTCCGGCACCCGTGTCGCCCGTAATCAGATAGATACCGCGTTCTCCCAGCTTTTCAAAATCGACCGTCACGGTGTTGGCATACGGCCCGAATGCGGACATTTTCAACAGGATCGGTTTCATACGGTTTCCTCCCAGATATCTTCGATGGCTTTTTCAAGATGCTCCCGCATATCTTCGGTGAGAGAGGTATTGTTTAACAGTTCGTAAAGCTTTTCAAATATAGCAAGCGGTGACAGCGATTCGCTTTCTTCCGTCAAGGTAACGGTCTGTCCCGATCGGGTACGGGTGTTGTCGTATTCGATGGTCATCAAGTTATGATAGACCTGCCGCAGCTTGCCGACGGCATCAAACACATCTTCTTCGTCGGTCAGAATCACGCGCACATAGTCCTCTTGCAGGGTGGTGCCTCGGTAGAAATCACGATGCATCAGCTCGTCATAGCTGCCGCGAAGCGTCACCATACGGCGCAAAGGGATCAAGGGCAGTGTGCGAAGGGTGACATTGCCTTTTTCCAAAAGCTCAACGACTGTAACCGATTTCTCCTCGGTTTCGGAAAAGGAGTAGGACAGGGGTGTGCCCGAATAGCGAAGGGTATCTCTGCCGATCGCCTGCGGTGCGTGGATGTGACCGAGCGCGACATAGTCAAAGTCCTGATAGACCTCTTCGGACACATTGTCGCTTCCCCCGACCGAGACGGTCTCGGAATCCGAGCGTGTAGCGCCCGTGACGAATTGGTGGGAGAGAAGAATATTCCGCTCGCTTGTGTCGATTGCCATACGGCGGATCGCGTAGGCAAGGGCATCGGTATAGGAGTCGATCGTCTCGCGGTCCTCATCGTCGGCATAGGCGCGCACGGTTGCAGGCTTTAAAAAGGGTAAAAGATAGAGATGAACCGCGCCGTAGCCGTCGTACAGTGTGATGGGCGCAACCTCGCCCTGATAGAGCGGAGATACGTGAATGCCGCCCCTCGAAAGAATGCGTGAGCCAAAGGCAAGCCGTTCGGGGGAATCGTGATTGCCGCTGATCAGAAAGACCGCAACGCCTTTTTCGTTCAGCGCGGCGAGAAAGTGATCGAGCAGTGTGACCGCCTCGGCGGATGGCAGGGATTTGTCATAGACATCGCCTGCAATCAGAATGCCGTCGGGCTGTTCGGCATCGACCAGCGAGAGGATCTCGTTGAGAATATAGGTCTGATCCTCCAAAAGGGAAAACTCATTCAGGCGCTTGCCGATGTGAAGGTCAGAGAGGTGAAAAAACTTCATTGGGATGTAATCCTCACTTATACGGTGATATGGGTGTTGATATAGCCGCAGTCACAGCCGTCCTTGATCTCACGGATCCAGCAGTTTTTGGGATTGGGCTCTTCGTGATACCATTCGGGGGTATAGTGAAACCAGCGCAAAAGGAAGGTGCGAAGGGTGGTGCCGTGGGTGAAGACGAAAAGGGTATCCACACCGTGTTTTTCATAGTCGCGGTAGATCGTGCCCATAAACTGATGAATGCGGATGGCGACGTCAAACGGACTTTCTCCCAGCGGAAGACGGGCGTAAAATTTGCCGAAATGATCGGCTTGGCGTTGGAATTCCTCGCATTCATTGGGATATTTTTCCCATCTTTCCTCTAAAGAGAGATAGTCAAACAGCCCGTACTGCTGTTCGATCAGCGTGATATCCTCGAGGATATCGGTAATGCCGAGAGATTTATTGAATTCCTCAGAGGTCTCACGCGTTCTGACAAAGGGACTGCGCCAGATTCTCGCACGCGAAAGATCAATGCCGTTTTCCTTGCAGTAGTCGGCAAGAAATTGACCGTTTCGGTAAGCCTGTTTTTTGCCGTGCTCGGTCAGGGGCACCAGATGATCGGGTAAGCGTTCTTTCAGATTTTCACCTGTATTGCCAACGCTTTCACCGTGACGGATCAAAAAAATATGCATAAGCATCACCATGGCTTTTGTTTAGAAAAGCCTACCTTTCCAAGAAAATGCGGGTGGTTCTGCACAGTGTGTTACAGAGCAGAGAGGCGCTTTT
>JAFTKF010000232.1 GCA_017453405.1 Clostridia bacterium | reverse complement strand
GTGGTCAAGCCTCTTTTTAAGGGACTTTTTTGTTTCTGTGAATGTGCGAAAAGTCCAGCATTTACAAGGGTTTTCGGCGGTTTCATTCTTGGTCGAACTCGGAGTCGGTCACACGCTCCCAAACCAGGCGCTATACCAAGCTTAGCCACGCCTCGATATATTAAATTTTACCACCAATTTCCCGTAAGTGGTCAAATCTGTGGTCAAAACATTTTGTTGGTGTTTTTTTGAAAAGGGTAACACCCGAAAAAGTCAGTGTTTTCAAGGGTTTTCAGCGTTTTTGAAAACTCACGGCGAAAAACCGCCTGCACGCTACCAAACGTCGCGCGCTACCAACTGCGCCACACCCCGATAATTGATTTATTTACCTAAAGGTCTATTCCCGTATAAGAGGAAGTCAGATTCATTGACTGAATTCCACCAACTATACGCAAACCGACCAATGTGAATATCACGAAACAGTGTCTTTTATTATAACAGCATTTGAAAAAAATGTCAAGAGGAAAATGCATCAAATATCAGAACAAAAAAATCCGCATACGAAAACACAAGGGTTTGTGTATGCGGATTTTTTGACCGAAGCGTCGTTATCGTCAGTATCTTACAATTGATGCAAGAATCGTCGGGTCCTTAATTTTTTTGTCTTCTGCAAACAGCAGAATCTTTGATATGATTTCAGCGGTTTTGGGGTCATCATCCACAAAGGGCAAAAAGATCCTTCCGCGATGCTGAGAGTGAATCGGAAAAACCGGAATCATAGAGCCGCCGATCTGGTGTACAATTCCGCTTCCCAGATGGACCGAATACTGCGCCATCGCACCGTCAATAAGTGCATACTGTTCTTGCAGGGTCACATTCGCTATACCAAATAGCGGTAACACAAACGAAAGAATCGCAGACCGCATTTCCACAGTGGAGTGACTTGCTTCGGGATCGACACCGCCTGCGTGTGCAACGCTGACCGCAAGATCGACATCACGCATAACCTCGGAGAAAATAACATCGGGAATTTCGGATATTTTGATATTTTCTCCTGTTTTGCTATTGGAGAATACCACCCATTCCAGTGTCGGCGCTTCGATATCGGCAGGAGAAAACCAATCGGCAAGCGCATAGATTCTTGCGACGATATTTTCCTGATAATATACCTTTTGCAGTCCGTTTTCAACATCAGCGACCCAATGTCTCGTTTTCAAGGTAGCAACTGTCTTGCGTGGAAGAATCTGGTTATCTGCGTAACGCAATGAATAATAGCATTCTCGCTCATCCTCTGTTTTGACATACAGCTCACGGAATACCTGACGGAATGGCTGCTTGATCGCATTGTCGTAAAGATACTTTTGATAGCTTCGCCAACCCCCTCTTTGATACAGTCTGAATGGGTGAGCAATCCGGAGTAGCGCATCATCGTCTAGCTCCACTTCCCTGCCATCAGACGATACCAGTTTTCCCTTGCACCAGAAGCCCTCATATGTATCGGTCATCAGAAGCAGTTTACTTAACATCGGCGCAACTACGGGATGCTCCATAAGCGTTGTCACCTCTGCAACAGTAAACACCGATTCATTCTCCATTGCTTCTTCAAGCATACGGCGTGTACGACGGTATTGCTCAGACAATATTTTTTTCAAATCTGTCAAAGCAATGACTGTTTCGTGTTTTTTCAGTTTGGTGGGAAACGCTTTGAGAGACTTCCCGTCTTTGGTCACGACGATCTCACATGTTCCATCGTCCGTGATCACCAGTTGTAGCATATAATCCTCAATCTGTTGCGGTAAAAGTAATTCACGCTTGTCATCGAGAAGCTTCGCTTCCATTCGAAGGGTCAGTCGCATTGTATCACGGTAGCCGGCAGACAAGGCAAGATTTTTCATTGCCATTTCATAAGCCTTCCCTTCACTGGCAATGCGCTGTGAACCAAACTTTTTGCTTTCCTTCAAAAATCTCTGTAAAAACAGATATCGTCTGCAAATAACTGTCTCATTCAGTCTCGGGATCAACGGATACGCCATCAAATAATCTTTATTGCGCTTTTCAAGAATCAGCGTTTCCAGCTCATCCACTGAATACTTTCCCAAAGCGGCATCCGCGTATTTTCTTGCACGCGTGTGTTTCGCACCGTCTGCGATATATTTTGCGGAATCGTAGATCAACTCAAACTCTTCTTCTCCAATCAGCTTTACCGCAGAATAAAACCACGTAAGATCAAACGCGCCAAGGTTTAACTCTTCCTCAGATAACGGCGTAAACCGAGCAATCATCGCTCTCCGCCTGTCGTCAAACTGATCGTCTATATGCGCCATAAAATAATAAACAATCGACTCAAACGATGGAATCTCAAGATATTCACCGATCAGCCCGATCCATTCGGGCGTATACATCGCGCTTTCGATCAGTCGCTTTTTACTGATCCTTTTGCCTTTTAATGCTTGGCGCAATGTTTCCACGGTATCGATTTTATCAGGATGAGTATTCGCAAGAAGATATGAAAGCGTTTGTGAACGGCTACTTGTTACAGCACTATAGCTGTAATACCTGGAGCGGTTGAGGGTATCCTTACCAAGAGCATCCAAAATCTTTGCAAAGAGATCCACACCGTATACACACGTTATCTTTCCT
>JAFTKF010000021.1 GCA_017453405.1 Clostridia bacterium | reverse complement strand
TATCCCGATCTGGAGCTTTTGCCGTCTATTGCCAATTATTTCGGTGTTACAGTGGATCATCTGTTATCCAACGACACATCTTCTAAGGAAAAAGACTATCAGATCTTTATCGAAACTGTGGGTACGCTTTCGGACGAAACAACCGAAACCATTGATTTTGTAAAGGAATACTGTCGAAAATATCCCGAAGAAGATTATTATGCGTATTCGCTGGTCGTCGCCATTACCAATCACGTAATCGGTGATGAAGAGAAAACCAAACAGTATATGCCGCTACTCTTGAAGCATACGCAAAGATTACTGGAAACGCGTTACCGGAATGCGGTGATTCAGATTATGGCAACGGTTTGCGAGGAGCAAGAGCTTGACAAGTGGTTGGATATGACCCCGTATTCGGGATTCAGTCGGCGGTATTGTCTGATTTGCCGCGCCGAGGCGAGGGCAAACGGTAACACATTATTTGTTCAGCAGGGTCTTGAAATGCTGGAGACACTTGCCGTTCAGCTGGATAGGCGTTGCCCCGATTCTTTGGGAGCGGAAAAAAAGACAAGATTTCAAAAGGATATCCTGAAGACGGTTCGTTCTTTTGGAAAAAACGACGAAGTACCCGACGGTTGGAAGCTGTTTTATGCCTATAAGGAGCTTGTACTTGCCGCGTGCTTGTTTGGTAGCGGCAAAATAGAGGAAGGATGGCGGTATTTTGATGCGGCAATTGCCAAATGCCGTTATGTTCTCTCTATGCAGGAGGAGTGGCTGGAGATCGGAGGGGCGCTTTTTTCCAATTTGAAGGTGTCCAAAGATTGGAATTACGCCATCGATGTGGAAGGCAATCGGCACAAATTGTTTGGCATTGTAAGACTTTCCTTTTATGATATGGAACATATCCTGTATCTTCTTGAACATCCGCGCTGGGCGTGGTTTGATGCGGTGAGAGGGACATCCAAGTATCAGGCGGCACTTGCGTGGGTGAAAACGGTGGCAGAACAAAACAGACACTCTTGATAAAATCGGGTGATTCGCACGTTCTTGTCACGACGCAATGCAATAAGTTATTGCATTCTTAACGAATTTGTGCTATGCTGTAAAAAACGACGGGATTAAAAGGAAAAAGCAAGGAGAGTGCAGCAGGATGGGGAAAACGCTGTTTGTGGTATCGGATATTCACGGGTATTACCGTGAATTGATGCAGGCGCTGGCTGATGCAGGCTTTGACCGCGATAACGAAGATCACCTTTTTATCAGCTGTGGGGATCTGTTTGACCGCGGTCAGGAGAACCGTTTGGTTTATGATTTTGTACGCTCTCTGCCGCGGAAGATCCTTTTGCGGGGCAATCACGAGGATATGCTGTATCAGGTGCTGGAGCAAGGGTATCTCGAGGACTTTCATATCACCAACGGAACTGACATCACCCTGAGGGAGTTTTTGGGCGAGGATGCGTTAGATGCACACGGCAGATTTGACCGAGAGGCGCATCTTGCGATCATCCGCGAATTGCAGGCGTTTATCGATGCGATGGCGGATTATTATGAAAGCGGCGTGTATATTTTCACGCACGGCTGGTTGCCGGTTGCTTTTGACGGGCGCTATCCGTATGTCCGCGAAGACTTTCGGGATGCCACATTGGAAGAGTGGCAGTTTGCGCACGAACAGGAGTGGCAACAGTTTTATGATGTGGGGGCGGTGCTTGACGGCAAAACCATCGTATGCGGACACCGCGCAGCCACGCTGGGTCATATGTTTGATCCCTTTCGCTTCCCCGATTGCAGCAAGCCGTTTTACGGAACGGGTATGATCGCCATTGATGCCGGTACGGTGAGAAGCGGACGCATCAATGTGCTTGTGATCCGAGAGGACACGTAATTTGAAAACGGTTTCTACCGGGAGGATGTCTATGATTATCAAGCAAAACAAACGACACACGCTGAAAAACTGTGCTTTTGCGCTTTTGTGTCTCTTGATCCTTCTCGTTCCCTTGTTTGTCGATCTCCCGATCTTCGAAGAGGGTGCGCCCGAGTGGATCGAGGCAGTGCTTACGTGGGCGATCCGCGTGATCGACATTTTTTGTATTTTGTTTCTTTTGTATGGCTTTTGCTATTATGTTCGCGAATTGTTTTCGTCCGATGTGCTGATTGAAATCTGTGACGACTATTTTTATGATCATTCCTCGGCGATCGCGATCGGAAAGGTTCGCTGGGAGGATATTGAGGATGCCTATATCAAAGGGGCATATTTTACGGTGGTGCTGAAGCATCCCGAAAAGTATTTGGAAGGCTTCGGCACGATCCGCCGCCTTTTGGTGCGGATCAACAAAAAGATGAAATACGGCGATATTTGTATTTCGCCCGACCGTTTTCGTGAAGAGGCGGCTGAATTTTTGCGCGTGTTTCAACAAACGTGGGAAAGGAATCGGTAGGATCGCTTATATATCTACGAAATTAGGCTGTTATGCTGAGGTATCGATTCCAAACAACAAAAGCTCCTCTATAGAGGAGCTTTTGTTGTTTGGAAATAAGGGTGCTGAGATTTTAAAGCGGTGCATTACCTGATTCCGACATAGCCTACAGCTTCGATCAGGGCTTGCCCTTCTTCGGATAAAAGCCAATCAATAAGGGCTTGCACATTGGGATTTTGCGTATCCTTGCGGTAGATGGCATAGAAGGGGGTGACAACGGGATAGGTACGGTTTTTTATATTGTCCACACTCGGCAAAATGCCATTCAGTGCCAGCATTTTGACGCCGCTGTTGGCGACCATACCGTTCATATAGTAACGAAAGGAATGGCCGATTCCTGCGCCCATAAAGGCGAGAGGGGATTTTTTTGCAATGGGGCGATCCTTCATAAATGCCAGCATCATTGTCTGACTGCCGCTTCCTTCGATGCGCGTCACCGGATTGATCACGCGATCGATGCCGCCAAGCTCGTTCCAGTTGGTATAGTCACCTGCGTAGATACTCCGTACCTGTTCAACGGTTAAGCTGTCGACGGGATTGTTTGCGTTGACGAAAAAGACGAAGGCTTCCAGTCCAATCGGTACGTAGACAAGCTCGACGCCTTGTTCTTCAGCGTATTGCTTTTGTTCTTCGGAAGGGGCGGCACTGAAAAAAATGTCGGTATCGCCGTCGACGATGGCACGGTAGCCACGGACGGTGTTATGGTATTGCATTTTGCTGTCGGGGGCAAAATTTTCGCCGTAGTAATTATCGTCGGAGAACTGTCCGCTTTCATAGGTGACACTGCCTTCGGGATACAGCGAATGGATCACGGAGGCGTAGACCGGCACCAGTGCTGCCGCTCCGTCCAGTGTGGGAAGCTCGCCCGAAAGGGAGAAGTCTGTTTTTTGCATTACGAGATCGGAGGTTTCTTCGTGAGGGAGATAGGCTGCTACATCGATCATTTTGGCTTGGGAGACAGAGCTGAAATTATTGGACAGACGACGGGTGAGGACGAGGTAAAGACAGAAATTCAGTAACAGAAAAAAGGAAAGAAGGCAACAAAGCGTGGCAAGCTGACGGGGCAGCGCGGTACTTTTCTTCATATTACCACCACTCCCTTGCAATAAAGGTGATGATCGAGCTTTGTTGATAGGCAACGATCGCGTAGATGAGATGGGCGAGCGTCAGAACGACGCCGGTTGCCAGTATTGCATAGAGCAGCTTCTGATAATGGTGATCGTTCATACAACCTCCTACATATGGGAAAGACCGATTGAGAACAGGATCAAAAGGGTTAGACTAACGCACGCTTCAAGTCCTGCGATGATTCCGAATACGATAGCGGCGCGCTTGCGCTTGTGAAGCACATCCCGACTGACGGTGTCGAGCGCTTTTCTCATTTGACGCTTTGCTTTGAGATAGCGATAGAGAAGAACGAAAAAGGTATTGACGAGGATCAGCGGAAGGTATAATAGGATAAACGGAATCAAAAAGGGAGCATAATTAAGCAAAAACATAACCATAAAGCCCACTCCTTATCTTTTTATGTGATGTCGTGATATTATCGTCATTATAGCATTTGTTTGCGGTACTGTCAAGATGTTCATCGACGGCTCTTGCAATCGGGTGTGAAACGTGGTATAATGAAAAAAACTGACGGAGGCGCTGTGGGATGCGGAAAGAGGAAAAAGAAATTGTTGTTTTATTGGGCGATTCCATTCGTCTTGGTTACTGTGAACGGGTGAAAGAGCGGCTTTCGGGGGCTTATACGGTATGGTATCCTTCGGAAAACTGCCGTCATACGCAGTATATGATCACGGCACTGCGGGGATATGCCGAAACGCTTTCGAACCCCGAGCAGGTGTGCTTGGTTGTCTTTAACTGCGGACACTGGGACGCGGCGCATTTTGGGGGCGCTTTAGCGTCTTTGACAAGCGAAGCGGAGTATCGGCGCAATTTACAAATGCTTCTTTCGCTTCTCAGGCGGTATTTCCCGAGGGCGCATTTGGTGTTTGCCACCACCACGCCGATGAATCCCGCGAGTCCCGATACCGAAAATCCCCGTACCGATCGGGAGATCGTGCGGTACAATGCCGCGGCACGCGAGGTGATGGCAGACGAGGGTGTTACTGTTTTCGATCTTTTCGCACATACCCGTTCGTGGGGGGAAGCCGCGTATATTGACTATTGCCATTTCAGCGAGGAGGCGTTTGCGGCACTCGGTGAGTACGTGGCAGAGGAGATACAAAAACTTTTATCATAATCCCGGTATGATCCTATACGCACGGTATCTTGATGGCAGCAGTCGGATCTTTGAAGTCAATGATCGCGATATGCCCGTATGGAAATC
Source organism: Clostridia bacterium (assembly GCA_017453405.1). Classification (GTDB taxonomy): domain Bacteria; phylum Bacillota; class Clostridia; order Oscillospirales; family CAG-272; genus RGIG1993. Next base: position 2,761 of record JAFTKF010000021.1, on the reverse strand, counting down.
GGATACCCAATAAAAGGGCGATGGTAAGAATGCCTGTATGAAACGCTTTCCGTTTTACGGAGAGCGTTTTTTGACAGAAAATAAAAATTTCAAAAAAATGGAAAGTACCTCTTTTCTTTTTCGCACTTTTGTGGTATAATAGAAAAAAGAAAACATTTGATATACAACTGTATATATTACATAAATACATTTGAGCAGTAGGAGGCAAGTATGGCAGACGTAAAAAAACGTGATCAGTACACGGCAGAAACGATTACCGTCCTTGAAGGACTGGAAGCGGTCAGAGTGCGTCCCGGTATGTACATCGGGTCGACCTCGGTCAAGGGACTGAATCATTTGGTATATGAAATTCTCGATAACGCGGTGGACGAGCATCTGGCGGGGACTTGTGATACCATCACGGTCACGCTCGGTAAGGACGGCTCGGCAACGGTTGTGGATAACGGACGCGGCATTCCCGTCGATATCCACGAAAAGGGCTATCCTGCCGAGCGTATTATTATGACCACCCTGCACGCGGGCGGCAAATTTGACAACACCAACTATAAGACCTCGGGCGGACTTCACGGCGTAGGCTCGTCGGTCGTCAATGCCCTTTCGGAAAAAATGACCGTCGAGGTCAGCCGCGACGGCAAGGTCTACCGCGACGAATACGCCAAGGGAATTCCTACGATCGCTTTGGCACAGGGTGAGCTTTTGCCGATCGTGGGCAAGGCGAAGGGAACGGGCACTAAGATCAGCTTTTATCCCGATAAAACAATTTTTGACACGGTGGAATTCAAGGCAGAGGCAATTCGCGACCGTCTTCACGAGACGGCGTACCTCAATCCCCGTCTGACGCTGATTTTCTGCAATGAGCGCGACGGCAAGGAGCCTGAGATCTTTCACGAGACCGACGGTCTTGCGGGCTATGTGGATGCTTTGGCAAACAGTGAGCCTGACAGTGTCAGACTGTCGAAAACCATTGCCCTCAGTGGCGAAAAAGACGGCATTTCGGTGGAGCTTGCCTTTTGTTATCTCAGCAAGGTCAGCGAAACGATCGTGTCCTTTTGCAATAACATCAATACGATCGAGGGCGGCGAGCACGTGGACGGCTTCAAGCACACGTATGCCAAGATCGTCAACCAATATGCCAAAGGTCTGCACCGTCTGAAGGAGAATCAGAGCTATAGCGGTGTCGATACACGGCAGGGTATGGTGGCGGTAGTCTCCATTAAGCATCCCGCGCCCCGTTTTGATGGGCAGACCAAGACCAAGCTTGACAACAGCGATGCCGGCAGTGCGGTTGCGGCGGTATTACAGCAGCGCCTGAAGCATTATCTTGACAGAGATACCCGAGCGCTTGAAGAGATTCTGAAGATCGTCGCGGAAAACGCCAAGCGCAAGCCCGGTCCTCCTCCCATTCCCGGAGATAAGAAATTTGCCTTTGAGGGCAACGGCAAGCTGGCGCGGCAGGAGTCGAACGATCCTTTGAAATGTGAGATCTTTATCGTTGAGGGTAAATCGGCAGGCGGTACTGCCAAAACCGGCAGAGACCGCCGCTATCAGGCGATTTTGCCGATCCGCGGTAAGATTCTGAACGTAGAAAAGCAGAGAGTCCAGCGCGTTTTGGAAAACGAGGAGATCCGCGCGCTGATCAATGCCTTGGGCTGTGGCTTTTCCGAGGGCTATGGCAACGATTTTGATCTCAGCAAGCTGAGATATCACAAGATCATCATTGCCGCCGATGCCGATGTGGACGGCGGTCATATCTCAACACTGCTTCTGACGCTCTTCTATCGGTATATGCCCGAGCTGATCCACGCGGGGAAATTATTCCGCGCGATGCCTCCACTGTACCGAGTCAAGCCCAAGCGCGGCAAGAGTGAATATCTTTATGACGATAAGGCACTTGCCGAGTACCGCAAACAGCACGGGACAAATTTCGACATTCAGCGCTATAAGGGTCTTGGCGAGATGGATCCGGAGCAATTGTGGGAGACCACCATGGAGCCCACCAACCGCACGCTCTTGCGCGTCAACATCGATGACGCTGCGCAGGCTGAGCGCGTGGTGAGCGAACTAATGGGCGACCAAGTTGAACCGCGTAAAGAATTCATCCAGAAGCACGCAAAAGACGTGCGTTTCCTCGATATTTAAAGGGAGGGAAACATGTCTGAAGAACAGTTTAAGATTGACGAAAGCACCATCAAGACTGCTGAACTCGGCAAGGAGATGCAGCAGTCCTTCCTCGAGTACTCGATGAGCGTCATCGTTGCTCGTGCCCTTCCGGACGTCCGTGACGGCCTTAAGCCTGTTCACCGTCGTATTTTGTACGCGATGAACGAGTCTGGCTACACGCCCAACAAACCTCATATGAAGTCCGCGCGTACTGTCGGTGACGTTATTGGTAAGTACCATCCCCATGGCGACGTTGCCGTGTACGACACCATGGTTCGCTTGGCGCAGCCGTTCAGCATGCGCGTCCCGTTGATTGACGGCCATGGAAACTTCGGCTCTATCGACGGCGACTCCGCTGCGGCTATGCGCTACACCGAGGCACGACTGGATAAGCCGGCCATGGAGCTCCTTCGCGATCTCGAAAAAGAGACGGTCGATTTCCAGCCGAACTACGACGAGAGTCTGCAGGAACCTAAGGTTTTGCCTGCTCGCTTCCCGAACCTTTTGGTTAATGGCTCGGCGGGTATTGCGGTTGGCATGGCCACCAACATTCCTCCCCACAACTTGGGCGAGACAATTGATGCAACCTTTCTGATGCTCG